>JAKACE010000262.1 GCA_021821705.1 Actinomycetes bacterium
CTCGATGGGGCGGCGCGCCCGGCCCCGGATGTTATCTGGGAGTGCCAGAGGCTACCCAGGGAAAAGAGCTGCTCAGTGTGTCGATGACATGTAAGCGACATGCCGCTTCGGCGCTTCGTTTGAGCAGGTCATTCCCGCTCTCCATGTCGATTACACTCATGGATAACAATGTCATCCACAGCCGATCGGCACTGCAAACCGCCCTGTGGGTGACGTGCTTTACGGCTCCGAGCCTCTCTCGGATAACAACAGGGGGGCCTCGAGGCGACCGGGGACGCCTTCGAGCCCTATCGGCTGCTTGACCCGACGGGAAAGCCCGTCCCTCCGGTCGCCGCTTTCCTCTGCGACATCCACGGCTCTGGTCGGCCTGCGACTACACAACGCTCCTACGGGATGGCGTTGTTGCGCTGGTTCAGGTTCTTGTGGGCCGTCGATGTGGCCTGGGACCAAGCGACGCGAGTGGAGGCGCGGGACTTCTCCCGGTGGCTCCAGGCGGCCCCGAAACCTGGCTGGCTGTCGCACTGGCGGGCAGCTTCGGAAAGTGCGCCGGAGAGGCCAAGGCCGTTGTCGCTACCTGTCGCGCCCCGCAAGGCTCCCGGGGCCGTGAACCCGGTCACGGGGAAGGCGGCGCCCGGCCTGGGTTACGCAGCAGCCACCCGGGCGCACAGCGAGGCTGTGCTGCGGAGCTTCTACGAGTTCCACCTCGAAACTGGCTCGGGGCCGATGGTGAACCCGTTCCCCCTGTCCCGAGGCCGGGGGCGCCGCGCCAACGAGCACCACAACCCGATGGAGCCCTTCTGCCAACAGCGGTCGGGGCTCTTCCGGCCGCGCCTCGCCCCGCGCCGTCCCCGCCGGATCCCCGACGACAAGTTCAACGAGCTGTTCGCCCTGCTCGGCTCGGACCGGGACCGGGCGTTGGTGGCGTTCTGGGTGTCGACAGGTGCCCGGGCATCGGAGTTGCTCGGCGCGCTGAGCGGCGACGCCTACCCCGGGCAGCAGCTGATCACGGTGGTCCGCAAAGGCTCCCGGGCGTTGCAACAACTACCGGCGTCCCCAGACGCCTTCGTGTGGCTCCGGCTCTACCAGGCAGCCCTCGAGGGCCTGGTCCCAACTGGGCCAGACCAGCCGCTTTGGTGGACGCTCCGCCCGCCGTTCCGGGCCTTGGCCTACCACGCCGCTTACCGCATGTTCGCCCGGGCCAACGAGGCTCTGGGGGCCAACTGGTCCCTGCACGACCTGCGGCACACCGCGGCCTACCGGATGGCCCAGGACCCCGACATGGCGCTCACCGACGTGCAATGGGTGCTTGGGCACGCGCGGCTGCCGACTACCCAGATCTACGTCTCCCCCCTGCCCGAAGACGTGATCGCTCGCGTGCTCGCCCATTACCAGCGCCGCGCCGAGCCCCGGCCCACGCCACCACAGTCGGCCTATCGGCCCGAGTCCTTGGACGTGATCTTCGCTAGGCGGCCGAAGTGAGCGCCGCCGAGGCGCCGCCGAGGCAAGGGGCACGGCCCACCCCGGGCCCGCTGTTCGAGCGCTTCCCGCCCCGCCTGGTGCCGGCGGAGTGGCCAGTGACACGGCTGGGCCGCCCCGAGCTCGAGCAGCGGCTACTGACGGTGCCGTTCGTGGCTGACGGGCGCTCCACTGAACAGGACCGTCGGCGCGGCCTTCGCTTTGTCCTGAGCTGGCTGGAGGCCCAGCCGGGTGAGACCTGGCAGCAGAGGTGGCTTGCCAGCGGGGCCGCCGACGGCCAGGCCAACTGGCGCAGCTTGTTACTGCGCTGGGCAAGGGCCACCGGGGTGCTGGTCTCTGAATTGGACGAGAGACCGATGGCGAGGGGGCTGCGGTCCTTGGTCTGTGCCGACGCCGTCCGGCCGAGCCTGGAGTGGCTACTCACCACGGCGACCCCCAAGGGCTGGGCAGATGAGATGGGCCGGGCCCGTGACCCCGGGGGCTTCGCGGCCTTGGCCGCCTGCTGCGAGGCACGCCCTGTCAGCGAGCCCTCCACGAGGCTGGCGCTGCACCATATAGCGGTCCTCTTGGCGGCGAAGGGAGGCCTGGTCTCCGACATCACGCCTGGCGACTGCCTGGAGCTGTTGCGCGTTGCCAGGAAGGCGTGCCCCATCGCCCGCTACCGCAGCCCTTACTTCTACAAGTTGCTGCACGCGGTGGGGGTCTTTGGCGAGGAAGCCGCCCCGACGGTCGCCGCGCTCACCGCCCAGCGCCAGCTGAGCATCGCACAGCTGGTCGACCGCTGCGGGATAAAATGCCGCCCGGTCCGTGACCTATTGGCCGACTACCTGAGAGAACGCCAGGTGAGCATCGACCACGTGAGCTTGGTCCGCCTTGCCGACATCCTCGGGCGGCTCTTCTGGGCAGACCTCGAAGCCCACCACCCGGGCATCAACTCGCTGCGGCTCCCGCCAGCGGTCGCTGCGGCCTGGAAGCAGCGCATCTTCACCAAGGACACCCGCCTGACCCGAGCGGACGGCACGGTGGAAGAGGTCCGCAGCTCCCGGGAGAGCGCAACGGGATGCCTTTCGGCGGTGCGGAGCTTCTATTTGGACATCGCCCAGTGGGCGGCCGACGACCCAGCCCGCTGGGCGCCCTGGGCCATGCCTTGCCCGATCAAAGCGGACGAGATCCCCCACAAGAAGGTGGCGGCCCGGCGCAAGTCGCGCATGGACCAGCGGACCCGCGAACGCCTCCCTGTGCTGCCCGCCCTGGTCGCGGCGGTCGCGGCCCAGCGCGCCGCAGCTGCCGAGCGCCTCGCGGCCGCCAGGACTGCCCGGCCCGGCGAGCTGTTCAGCGTCGAAGGGACCACCTTCCGCCGGGTGGCCACCGTCCGTCGGCACGCTCCGATCGTATGGGCAGAGGATCCGGCGGGGGGCGGCCGGCGCAACCTGACCTTGGAGGACCACCACGCCTTCTGGGCGTGGGCGGCCATGGAGGTCTTGCGCCACACGGGCATCCGCCTCGAGGAGCTTACCGAGCTCACTCACCCCAGCGCCATCCAGTACCGCTTGCCGACGACCGGTGAGCTGGTGCCGTTATTGCACATCGCCCCCTCGAAGACCGATGCAGAGCGGCTGATCGTCATCAGCCCAGAACTGGCGGACGTCTTGAGCGACATAATCCGCCGGGTGCAACGCCCTGACGGTGCCGTGCCGCTAGTCGTGGCATACGACTACCACGAGCGGGTCTTCAACCCGCCCCTGCCCGTACTGTTCCAGCACCCGGTCGGCACCGAGAACCGTCACATCAGTCCCGCAGCAGTCCGCAAGCTCCTCGACGCGGCGTTCGCCGCCACAGGCCTCACCGGCGCTGGCGGCCGGCCGCTGCGTTTCGTCCCCCACGATTTCCGAAGGATCTTCATAACCGACGCCGTCCTGAACGGGATGCCGCCCCACATCGCCCAGCTCGTCGCCGGCCACGGCGACCTAAACACCACGATGGGCTACAAGGCTGTGTACCCAGAAGAGGTCATAAACGCGCACCGGGCCTTCATAGCCCGCCGCCGGGCCACCCGGCCGAGCGAGGAGTACCGGACGCCGACAGACGAAGAGTGGGAAGAGTTCCTCGGGCACTTCGAGCGGCGCAAGGTCTCGCTCGGGACCTGTGGCCGGTCTTTCGGAAGTTCTTGTATCCACGAGCATGCCTGTATCCGCTGCTCGTTGCTGCGGCCTGACCCGGCGCAGCGGGCCAGGTTGGTCGAGATCCGCGACAACCTGCACGCCCGGATCGACGAAGCCAAGCGCGAAGGCTGGGCGGGGGAGGTCGAAGGGCTACAGATCAGCCTGAGCGCCACACGCCAAAAACTGGCCATGCTCGACGAAATAGCGAGGCGCCCGGGGCGGCCGGGCGCGGCGGCGTTCTCCGAAGTTGCCGGGCGCCTCGGCACAGCCCGTACCCCGACCAAGGAGGCTCCCGCATGAACAACCCGGGCCAGCTACCCACCTCGCGGACACAACGTCTCGTGCTCACCATCGAAATCCCTGAAACCGCAGCCAACGAAAAGCTGGCCATCGACGCCCTCACGGCCCTTGTCAGGCACTTCGAGTTCGACGCGATCTACCCGACATTTATGGCACTCGAGTTCGGTTTCGGTAGCTAGGCGCCGAAGAGCCCCAAGCGGGACCGACGCCATGACCCAGGAGCACGTCCAGGTAGTTCAGGTAATATATAAAAGGTGCCGTAGTCGCCGGTCTTTTGTAGGTGCCTCCTGGCGAGCGAGCGCAACAGCTCCGCGGAGCGGCCCAACTTGGCCAGCTCTTCCAG
>JAKACE010000263.1 GCA_021821705.1 Actinomycetes bacterium
CCAGCTGCAGGCGGCCTCCGGTGCCGGGCTCCCATCCGGGCCACCCAAGCTGGCGGCGGGCCCGGGCCGTGGGGGCGCCGAGCAGCCCCGCACCAGCGCCGGGTGGCGCCCCGGCCCGGGCGGGTCGCCGGCCAGGCGCCTGGTCATCGTCTGTGCCGGAGCGGCGCTGTTCGCGCTCTTCGCCACCCCGGCCGGCCAGTTCCAGACCCAGTTCCTGCGCCAACAGCGCCACTACAGCGCGGCGGCCATATCCGGCCTGCAGCAACTAGCCGGGACTCTCGGGGGTCTCGGCGTGCTTGTGGGGGGACGCCTGGCCGACACGAGGGGGCGCCGCCCGGTCGGCGTTGCCTGCGTCGCCGGGGCCACGACCGCCACCCTGGCCGCCTACACGCTGCATTCCTGGCCGATGTGGGTGGCTGCCACGGGTGCGCAGTTCTTCTTCTACGCCAGCGCGCCGGTGCTCGGGGTGTACGGCGCCGAGCTGTTCGCCACGGCAAGCCGGGCACGTTCGGCGGGGATGGTCGCTGCCGCTTCAGCCATGGGCGGGGTGGCCGGCCTCCTGGCCGCCGGGGCCATGGCAGGAGGCGGCCCGGGCCTACTGTCCGGGGCGGGGCATGCCGTCGGGGCCGTGGGCCTGGGCCGGGCTCTCGCCGTGCTGGCGGTGGGCCCGGTCCTGCTCGTAGCCCTCCTCGTGCGCTCCTATCCCGAGACCGCCGGGCGCAGCCTCGAGGACATCAATGAAGGCCAGCCATTCGGTGACCGCAGCAGCGGCGGCGGCTTCGCGCCCCCGCAGCCCGTGGTCACCGCCTTCGAGCCAGCGCACGGTGACCGGCCCGGGTACAGCGGCAGCGGCGGCGAGCAGCTCGGCCTGGGTGGCAAAAGCGTCACGGGTACCCGAGACGAACAGACAGGGCACCGACAGGGCCGGGAAATGGGCGGTCCGTAGCCGGTCCGGCCTGCCCGGCGGGTGGAGCGGGTAGCTCACCAGCACCAGGCCGGCCGCCACCAGACCTTCGGCAACCGCCATCGAGCACATGCGGCCCCCCATGGAGCGACCGCCAAGGTAGATGCGCTGCGGTAGGAGCCCCGACTCGCTGGCAAACCGCTCCGCCTCCCGCCGGACGGCGGCCACCAGCACCTCAGGGCGGTCCGGGCTTCGGCGGCCTGCCAGGCGATAGGGGAAGTCCATACGCCTCGTGACCACGCCGAGAGCGCTGGCGCCCCGGTCCAAAGCAACCAGGCCGGCGTGGTCGGCACCGGCTCCGGCACCCGGGGCAAGCAGCAGCCCGAGCCCGGGCATCCGCTCTCAGACCATCTCGTGCAGCATCTCCGCCAGGACGGCGGCGCTGCGGGTCACCTCGTCGGGACGTCCGCCGACCTCGATGGCTCTGGCCAGAGCCCGGCCCTGCGAGCGGACACGCCACCAGAAGGCGTCGTCCACTCCGACCGGGGTGGGCTGCTCGACGGCCCCCACCGAGGCCATGAAGACCCGCTGACGCTCCTCGCTGCCCGGGTCGTTGGCCAGGCGGTCGACAGCGCCGAAGAGCTCCTCGATCATACGGTACCGGGCCTCGTCGTCCTCGTCGGCCAAGCCGTGCACCTGCTCGAAGAGGCTCTCCACCTCGCTCTCGTGCTCCTCTGCCACGGTCAGGTCGGAGCCGTCCCAGTTGTAGGCGATACCCGAGGACTCGAGCAGCAAAGAGAGCTCCACCCTCTGTTCGGGCAACCACTCCACCAGCTCGAAGACCAGCTCACCTGTGGCCTCGTCCTCCTCGTCCTCCTCGTCATCCAGCTCATCGGAGGCCCCGTCGGCGAGCTCGTCGCCACCGTCGGCCGGGGGGCCGGCGGAGGCGAGGGGGACAGGAGTGGCCACGAACCCGCCATCGGACGGCGCGCCCGCCGGGGCCACCCCGGTGATCTCGGGCGCGTCGGTGACCTCGGGCGCGTCGGCGACGTCGGGCGCCTCGATGACGTCGCCGGCTCCGCCCGCCAGGAGCGGGGAGTTCTCCCCTGCAGGCGTGACGTCGGACTGCGGCAGCTCGACCGGGCGGCCCTTCTTCTTGGCCCCCTCCTCGAGACGCAGGCGCGCCCGAGCCTCCTCGCGCTGCGCCTCTTCCACCCCGGCGGCCGGCGCCACCAGCCGGCACAAGAGCTCGGACTGGTGACAGATCTCGTCCTCCATGGCCTCGTCCGCACCGAGAGCACCGAGGAGGCGCCGCGTGACCCTGCCGATCGCCGCCATATGCTCCTCGTCCATACCCGGCAGGCGCTCCGCAGCGAACAGGAGAGCCGAGGCTTCGCTCAGGGCAGCGTCCGCCTGCATGTCCGTCGGGTCCTCGCGCAGGCGGCGCGCCGCGTCGTAGACCTCGCGGGCTGCGTCCCTGTCACCCTCGAGAGGCGCCACCTGTTCGTCCTCGTCGGCGTCCCCGCCCACCCCGGTCACCCTCTCGACCAGGCGGTCGACTTCCGCCTCGTCCACCGCCAGGACGACCAGCTCCTCGTCCTCGAAGCGGTGCAGCACCCCGGCGCGGACCAGCTCCCCGATCAGGCGCCCCCGGGTCGGGTCGTCCCACTGGTCGAGCCGGTAACCGACCTCGTCGTCGTCCGGGCCGGAGTCGAGCTCAGGCAGCGGCGATGCCGTCAGGCGCTCGCCGCAGCTGTGACAGCGGCCACGGCTGGTGACCTCGTAGCCACAATTGATGCAGTACCACACCTTGGTGCTCACGACGAAACGGCTTTCGCCCTCTTGGGCAGAATGGGCGCGGCCCGGCCGGAGCCATCCCCGAGGGCTTCCCGAGCACCCTCGGCCGCGCCGGGTGAGATTTCTTCGTGATATTCCTCTTCCACGTTCACAGACCATACGTCATGGGAAGCCCCGAGCAGGTTTTCCACTGTGAGCATGGCGGTGTACATCGAGTGGTCCTGGTTGTTGTACCGGTGCATTCCGTTACGCCCGACCGGGTGGACGTTGGGCACGTTGTCGGCCAGCCACGAGCGCACTGTCTCGACATTGCGCTTGTAGTCGGCGTCGTAATAGGGGTACGCCTTGGGCATGCGCACCACGTAGCCGGCTTCCACGCTGGAGGGGTCCACCAGGCCGAGTTGACCGATCTCGCGCTTGCCCATCTCCACCAGGTCGTCGTCGGCCATCGACCAGACCTCGTCGCCCTCGAAAACGAAGTACTCGAGGCCCAGGCAGGCCCGGCCGCCCTTCACCATGTAGGGGGACCAGCGCCCGAAGTTCTGGATACGGCCCATCTTGACCGCCGGGTCGTGGACGTAGACCCAGTTGTCGGGGAAGCTGGCAGACTCGGGCACCACCAAGGCGACCGTTAGGTGGTCGCGGTAGTGCAGGTCCTCGGCGGCCGCCCTCACCTGGGGCGGTGCCGGCGGGTCGATGGCCCTTACGAGGGCCGAGAGGGGCATCGAGGAGATGACGGCGCTGGCCCGGTGCTCCGTCTCGGCCCCGTCGGTGACCGACGTGACCGACACGGCCTTGCCACCCTCCCTGCGGACCCGGGTGACAGCGGCGTTCATGAACACCTTGGACCCCGATGCCTCCACTTTGTCCCTGGCGCGCTCCCACATCATGCCGGGGCCGAGCTTGGGGTACTCGAACTGGTCTATGAGGGTGGTGATCCGGCGCTGGCCCTTCTCGGGGAAGAGCGCGCTCTTCACCGCGTTGAAGAGGTTGAGGTTCTTGATGCGCTGTGCCGCCCAGTCTGCCTGCAGTTCCGAGCCCGGGTAACCCCAGACCTTCTCGGTGTAGGTCTTGAAGAAGTGCTGGTACAGGCGCCATCCGAACCGGGCGGCCACCCATCCCTCGAAATTGTCCTGGTTACGTGGCGGGCTGACCCGCGCCCAGGCGTAGGAGGCGGCGCAGCGGGCCGACTCGAACAGCCCCAGGTTGCGCAGCGCATTGAACGGCTTCAGCGGGTAGTCGTAGTACTTGCCCTGGTAGTAGATGCGCGAGAGCCGGGGGCGCACCATCAACTCCTCGCCCGGCAGGATCTCGTGCCAGAAGTCCTCGACCGCCTTGACCTTGGTGAAAAAGCGGTGCCCGCCGATGTCGAAGCGCCAGCCGTCACGCTCGACCGTACGTGATATCCCGCCCACGACGTCGTCCGCCTCCAGCACGGTGCATGTCCTGCCCGTCCGGGCCAGTTCGAAGGCCGCCGTCAGGCCGGCCGGGCCGGCGCCTATGACGACTACGTTGTCCGCAGGGCTCTGCGCCGCGCCGGCACCGGGTGCCGATCG
>JAKACE010000264.1 GCA_021821705.1 Actinomycetes bacterium
CTTCTGCCAGGCCCGCGACAGTACCAGCAAAGTGCCCTGCCAGCATCCCGAGCATGGTCTCGTGGGCCGGTTCGATGGGCACCGAGGTGTAATGGACGCCCAGAGCGCGTGCGAGCTGTGCGGCGTCGGCGTTCGAGGCGTCGCTGGTGTAACGCGACGGCATGGAAACACCGTGGACCGCCTCGGGACCGAGCGCGTCCGCAGCGATGACTGCCACCAGCGAGGAATCGATACCGCCCGAGAGCCCCACCAACACTTCACGAAAACCGTTCTTTCGGACGTAATCGCGCGTGCCGAGCACCAGAGCCCGGTAGATTTCCTCTTCCCGGCCCGATATGGCAGCCGACGGAGGGCCGAGGCGGGCGCCGAGCGGGTTGCGCGGTGCCGGCGTCAGCTCGACGACGGGCAGGGGCGCAGCCCGGTGACCCCCGCGCGGATCCAGCCGGCGCTTGCGGAAGGCCGCCCGCACCTCCAGGTCGAAGACGGCCACCGATTCTTCGAACTGGGGCAACGAAGCCACCAGTTCGCCCGAGGGCCCGAAGACCATCGACGCACCGTCGAAGACCAGCTCGTCCTGGCCACCGACGGTGTTCACGTACACCAGTGAGCAGGAGGCGTCCGCCGCCCGGGTGGCCAACATGCGGCGCCGCTCGGCTGCCCGGCCGGCGTAGTAGGGCGACGCGTTGATGTTGAGGACCAGTTCGGCTCCCCCGGCGGCCTGAGCGCTGATCGGCCCGGTAGGGTCCCAGGCATCCTCGCAGACCGACACACCGACCCTGGCCCCGCCGATCAGGTAGAGCTCGGCCGGCGGCCCGCCCGGCACGAAGTAGCGCTGCTCGTCGAAGACCGAGTAGTTGGGAAGGTTGCGCTTGTGGTAGACGCCCCGCACCTCTCCTGCGGCACAGATCGCTGCCGCGTTGAAGAGGTCCATCCGCTGGTCCACGAAGCCGACGACGGCGGCGCAGTGGCGGGTGGCTCCCGCCACCCTGGACAAGGCGGCCAGGTTGTCCGCCACGAAGCCCGGCTTGAGGAGCAGGTCCTCGGGCGGGTACCCGGTGACGGCCAGTTCCGGGAACACCGCCAGGTCGGCACCGGCCTCCTCGGCCTCGCCCAGCGCGGCGACTACCCGCTCCACGTTGCCGGTGAGGTCACCGACCATCCCTCCGACCTGGCACAGAGCCACCCGCAACCAACCCATACCCAAGGAGCGTAGGCGGGTGCCGGCAACCCACCAAGGACGCTGGCCCGAGATCGCAGCCAGTGCCGACCCCGGCCGGGTGGAGCGCGGCATCGAGCGCTTGGTGGCCGCCGTGCCCGAGGCGGCAGCACGGGTCGACGCCGACGGGGAGCTGCGGAGCGCGCTCGTGACGGTCATGGCGGCCGGCCCTTTCCTCACCCGGACCTGCACCACGGTGCCCGGCGCCCTCGACGTCCTGGCGGACCTGGACCGGCCGGTCGGCCCCGCAGCGTCGCTGGCCCAATGGAAGTCGCTCGAGTTGCTGCGCATCGCCGCGCTGGACCTGGCCGGCAGGCTGGGCCTCGAACAGGTCGGGAGGGCGCTCTCGGACCTGGCCGACGGCATCCTGGCCGGCGCCCTGGCACAGGCGACCGACCGGCCCGGGACCTCCGGCAGCCCAGCCGTTCCCGGCAGCCCAGCCCTTCCCGGCAACCCAGCCCTTCCCGGCAGCCCAGCCGTTCCCGGCAGGCCAGCCGTTCCCGACAGGCCAGCCGTTTCCGACAGGCCGGCAGCTTCCGACAGGCCGGCAGCCGGAGCGGACCTGGCCGTGATCGGCATGGGCAAGCTAGGCGCCCGGGAGCTCAACTACGGCAGCGACATCGACATAGTCCTGGTCGGGCGGGCCGGGGCGCCCGAAGCTCAACGCTTCGTTGGCACCGTACGCGCCGTCTGGCGCACCGACCTCGACCTGCGGCCCGAGGGCCGCGCCGGCCAGCTGGTCAGGAGCCTCGAGTCCTACGAGGCGTACTGGGACCGCTGGGCCCAGACATGGGAGTTCCAGGCCCTCCTCAAGGCCCGGCCCGCAGCTGGCCCGCTGGAGCTGGGCACCGGCTTTGCACGGGCGGCCGCGCAACGAGTCTGGCAGCGGCCGCTCAGCGCCGACGACCTGCGCTCCCTGCGTGACATGAAAGCCCGCTCGGAACAGATCGTCCAGCGTCAGGGCTTGTCGGAGCGTGAGATCAAGCTGGGACGAGGCGGCATCCGCGACATCGAGTTCGCCGTGCAGTTGCTGCAGCTGGTCCACGGGCGCGAGGACGCGGCTGTGCGGGCACCGGCCACCCTGGCCGCGCTGGCCGCCCTTTCTGCCGGGGGCTACGTCGGTCAGCGCGACGCCGTGGCCCTGGCCGGCGCGTACCGCTTCCTGCGGGCGGTCGAGCACAGGCTCCAGCTGTTCGACGACCGTCAGGTGCACGCCCTTCCTGCGGCGGCCGAGGCACGGGCTCACCTGGCGCGGGTCATGGGCTATCGCGACGGGCCGGCTGCCACCGCCCTGGCGCGCTTCGAGACGGACCTGACCCGCCATCAGGCCGAGGCCCGCAGCGCCCACGAGCGCATCTACTTCCGTCCCCTGCTCGAAGCGTTCACCAGCGGGCGCGGCCGGGCCCCGGGTACCCCCCCGGCCGCCGGCATGGCCCCGGCTGCCGTCGAGGAGCGCCTCGCCGCCTTCGGCTTCTCCGACGCCAGGCGCACACGCCAAGCGGTCGTTGAGCTGACCCACGGGTTCTCCCGCTCGTCACGGCTGATGCAGCACATGGTCCCGCTCCTGCTCGACTGGGTCTCGTCGTCGCCCGACCCCGACCTGGGCCTGCTCGGGTTGCGCAGGCTGGCCACGGGCGAGCACCGCCGCGGCCAGCTGGTGAGCCTGTTCCGCGACTCCCCGGACGCTGCCCGGCGCGTCTGCCTCCTGCTCGGGACCGGCCCCGGCTTTGCCGAGGGTTACGAGCGCCACCCTGACCAACTGGGCCTGCTCGCCAGCGGGCCGCCGCCACTCCCAACCCCGGCCGACCTGGAGCGCAGGGCGGTCGAGGGGATCGCCTGGCGCAGGCGAGACCAGTGGTGGAGGGGGCTCTCCAACCTCATCAGGAGCGAACTGCTGCGCGCCCAGTCGCGCGACGTGCTCGGCTTGGACGACCTGGCCACGACCGCCCGCGGCGTCACCAACCTGGCCGAAGCGGTCCTGGGGGTGTGCATGAGGGCGATAGCCTCCGGGCGCGGCGGCCTGTCCGGCGACGACCTGCCGCCGGCCCAGGGCATAGCCGTGGTGGCCATGGGCCGCTTCGGGGGTGCCGACCTTGCCTACGCCAGCGACCTCGACGTCATGGTCGTCTTCGACGACGAGCTCGTCCCGGGGGAACAGGCCGAGCGCATGACCGAGCAACTGGTCACCTTGGTCAAGGGTGACACCCCGGTCCACCGGCTCTACGAGCTCGACCTCTCCTTGCGGCCCGAGGGCCGCAAGGGCCCCCTGGCCCGCAGCCTGAGGGCGTTCGAGAGTTACTACGCCAGGTGGGCGCAGGTCTGGGAACGCCAGGCGCTGACCCGGGGCCGCTTCGTCGCCGGCGACCCCGAGGTCGGACGGCGCTTTGCCGAGCTGGCTCGGGACTTCCTATGGGGCAACCCCCTCTCGGAGGGCGACGCCATCGAGATCCGCCGCCTCAAAGCCAGGATGGAGAGGGAGCGGGTACCGGCCGGAGAGGACCCCCAGTTCCACCTGAAGCTCGGCCCGGGCTCTCTCTCCGACGTCGAGTGGACGGTCCAGCTCCTCCAGCTTCGCCACTCGGTCCCGGCGGAGGGCACGCTCGACGCCCTGCAAGCGCTCAGCACGTCCGGGGCCATAGGCCCCTCGGACGCCCAGGTCCTGGCCGAGGCGTACACCTTCTGCGAGCTGGCCCGCAACCGCCTGTACCTGGTACGTGGGCGTCCCGGCGACTCGCTCCCGGGGCCGGGCGCCCAGCTGGGTGCGCTGGCTCGCAGCCTCGGCACTACGGCTCCGGAGCTGCGTGACCGCTACAGGATGCTCACCCGCCGGGCACGCCGGGTGACAGAGCGGCTCTTCTACGGCGCCGGCGGCCCCTGAGGCCGGGTTGCCGCCCGGGACGAGCGGGCCCACCCAGGGGCCGCTTGGCTCAGTCCATGGCGCCCGGACGCGCCTCGCCGTCCACCAGCGGCTGGCCGAACACCAGTGATGCGTTGTGCCCGCCGAAACCGAGGCTGT
>JAKACE010000265.1 GCA_021821705.1 Actinomycetes bacterium
TGCAGGGCATCGCCACCCTGCTGCCGCTCGAACTGATCGGCACACATGTCGCCTCGGGCCGCTCGGCGACCACCGGCCGCCGGCACGACCTCGAGCTGCGGCTCGTGGTCGCCCTCTTCGGCCACCAAGGCATCGAGTGGGACGTGACCGCTACCTCGGCCGAAGAGCGCCGTGCACTCCGGCAATGGGTCTCCCTGGCCAAGTCGCTGCGCCCGCTACTGCACAAGGGCGAGCTCGTGCGGGCTGACCGCCCGCGGGACCCCGGGGCCCACCTGTTCGGGGTGGTGAGCGCCGACCGCTCCGAGGCGCTGTTCGCCCTGGTGCGCAGCGCCACGGCCCCCTATTGGGGCACCCCGCCCCTGCGCCTGGCCGGCCTGAGCCCGCGCGCCTCCTACCGCGTCCGCCAGATCCGCTTCACCGGAGCGGCGGCGCAGCGCCACGGGGACGGCACAGTGGCGCGGCTTCCGGAGGGACCTGTGCCGGGTGCGCTGCTCATGGGCCCGGGCCTCGAAGCCCCTTACCTCAACCCCGACACGGCGGCGCTGTTCCACCTGCAAGCCGAGCCGGGCTGAGCCAGCGGGCAGACCGCGGCTCAGCTGCACTTGACCCGGGCCGAGCAGGGGGCTCGTTGGCCTGCTCCAGGTAGATGCGGGTCATCAGTACGGAGCGGTCGGTCTTTTGAGCGCCCGGCGCCCCGCGATGACACGCCGCCTGCCTGGCCTGGCCTTCGCGGCGGGTACGGTTGCGTGGTCACGCCACTGGTGGGCACGGTGCCCACGCCGGCGGCGACGAACCGAACAGGCAGGTCGTCGTGTGCGGCCAGCCGGCACCGGCCACTACCCGAAGGAGGCTTTTTGACCAGTCGTACCCAGCCCGCCATCGTCTCCGGCGGCCGGCTCCGCAACTGGGTCATAGGTGTCGGCGCAGGTCTCGTAGCCCTGGCCGGGCTGGTGGTGGGCCAGGAGTACGGCAACACTTCGACCAAGGACCTGCACCCGCGCCTGGTGGCCTGGCTGTCAGCGGCCGCCGTGCTCGTGTTCGGTGCCATCGCCACCGGTCGCATCTCACGTATAGCCGCCCACCAGGCGTCGCGCCGCTCGACATCGGCAGCCGGAGGGGTCCGCCTGACGGTGGCCGTGACCGGCTACCTCATTGCGGTCGTCGCCAGCCTCGGCCTGCTCAACTACACACACCTGCTGGTAGGTGCCGGCGTCGCGGGCATCGTCCTGGGCATTGCGGCCCAACAGAGCCTCGGCAACGTGTTCGCCGGGCTGGTCCTGCTATTGGCCCGGCCGTTCGCCGTCGGCGACCGCATCCGGGTAAGGGCGGGCGCCCTGGGTGGCATCTTCGATGCCTGGGTGCGCGAGACCAGCCTGACCTACGTCACCCTCAGAACAGACGACGGCATCATGCGAGTCCCCAATTCGGTGATGCTGGCCGCCGGTGTCGTACAGCTTCCCCGTACAGGCGCGCCACCACCCCTGGCCGTTGTCCTGCCCCCCACCGGCCCACCAATAGCCACCGAGGGCGCTTCGAACGAGCCACCTGGCGTCCAGCCGGGCGCACCCCCGGGCTGAGCGGGGCTCTCGGCACGCCGCCCGGCTGCTACCGGCTGAACGTCGTTTTCACTTCGCCTGGCCGGCCGGGGCCGGGCCGTGACAGTCAGCTCAGGCCGTGAGGGACCTTCGGAGCCTCTCGAGTGCCTTGGCCCGACGTGCCATCTCGACCTCGTCGAGGTCGTCCCTCTGGCGCAGGCGCTCACCTAGGGCGTCAAGCCTGGCCGTCTCGTGGCTGCGCAGGGCTTCCTGCTCGCCGGCGGGCCGGCGCCTGAGCGCCCTGTTGAAGGCGGCGTTGGCCTGAGTGGCCCCTTCGAGGCCCAGATGACGGGCGATGCTGGAGAACGAGCGCCCCCGCTCCCGCAGGGCGAGGGCACGATCGTCACAACTACTCTGCTTGTCCAGGTCTTCCTCCGGCGTCCCTGATTGCCGCGCCACACCTGCGGTCGCGGCCGGGTCGCTCGGGCCGGAGGTCACCGCGGCCGGACGCGCTTTGCCTGAGGGCCCTTGGGCCCCTGCTCGGTCTCGAAGTCCACTTTCTGGCCCTCGCCGAGCTCACGATAACCGGCTCCCTCTATCGACGAAAAATGAGCGAACACGTCAGCGCTGCCATCGTCGGGGGTAATGAAGCCGAAACCTTTTGATGCGTTGAACCATTTCACGGTGCCGCTGGGCACGGAGATCTCCTCCTAGTCATCACGCTGCGGACAACTTGCAGGAAACCTCAGAGGCAAACCGGCAACGGCGCACGACCAGCATGACAGGGCCGTGGCTTCAAACATTGTACCACAGTGCGGCGTTCGTGCAGACCTCGCTCTGCGCTGCCGCCCCTAACCCATCGAGTCCCGCAGCGCCGCCAAGGCGTCTAGGTGCCTGGCCATTTTCACAGGCTCATTGGCGTCACGCGAGCGGATACGAGCCTCGAGCTGGTCAAGACGTCCGAGCTCGCGCGCCCGAAGGGCCTTGGAATCAGGATCGGAAAGACTGCGCATGGCCCGGACGAACGCCTCTTGAGCATTTACGGCCCGTTTGATGCCGAGCGCGGCGGCGACGGCCGAATAGCTCTGGCCGCGTTCTCTCAGCGCCACGACCTCCTCGTCCAGACTGCGGCGGGGCCGGCGCTGGCCGAACGAGCCGGGCCGTTCTTCCCGGTCTCGGTCAGAACCGACTTGGCGTTTGTCCCTGGATCTACTCGTCATTTAGTACCTCGGATCGTCGATGCCAGTTGGCGGGGCCAACCGGGCTGGTTGGGTCAGCGGTCCTGTCCCGCCACGATGCCCCTAGAGGCCGGGGCGCCTCGCGACAACAGGCGCTGAGGGAAGCGTACGGGAGCCCGATAAGTGGGCCCTTCAAAGGTGAGAGTGGCGGCGGGAACGCTCGGGTCGGCCCGTAACGAGGAGGGCGAGCGAGCGTACGTCAGGCGACGAGACCCCGCCGGAGAGCCCCAATGACCGCTGCAGCAGCTTGGTCGCGGCAAGGTGCTCGGTCCCGACGAGGGACACGACCGTCCCGTCGGCACCAGCCCTGCCGGTACGGCCCGACCTGTGGACGTAGTCCGTGGCATCTGCGGGCGGGTCGAAGTGCACGACCAGGGGCACCGCATCGACATGGATCCCGCGGGCAGCGACATCGGTGGCGACGAGGGCGTCGAGCCGGCCGGCACGGAAGGCGGCCAGCGCCCGCTCCCGCTGGCCCTGGCTGCGGTTGCCGTGGATGGCGGCCGACGCCAGGCCGGAACGGGCGAGGCGCTCCGAGAGGCGGTCGGCGCCGCGCTTGGTGCGACAGAAGACCACGGCCGGCCCGCGGGCTGCGACCGCCTCGGTCGTGACGGCGACCCGGTCGCCGGCTTCTACACGCCAGAAGTGGTGACCGACACTGCCATGGTCGGCTTCGCCCGGCTGGAGGTCGTGGCGGACCGGGTGGTGCTGGTAGTCGCGGACCAGCTTCTCGACAGGCCCGTCCAGGGTGGCCGAGAACAGCAGTGTCTGGCGCGACGGGCTTGTCCTGTCCACCAGGCGGCGCACCACGGGCAGGAAGCCCATGTCAGCCATCCGGTCGGCCTCGTCGATCACCACCATGCTCACGTGCGACAGCTCGACCGAGCCACGCTCGATCAGGTCGGTGAGCCTGCCCGGACAGGCCACCAGCACATCGGTACCGCCTCGCAGGGCCGCCTCCTGCTTTGCGTACCCGACGCCGCCGTAGATCGCCACCACGCTGGCGCCGATGGTGGCGGCCAGGGGGGTGAGCACCTGCTCGATCTGGGCTGCGAGCTCGCGGGTAGGGACCAGGACGAGCGCGCACGGGCGCCGGCGGCCCTGGCGCTCTGTCTTGGGCACGCCCGCCAGCCGGGTCAGGACGGCGAGCCCGAACGCGAGAGTCTTACCGGCACCTGTTGGGGCCATGCCGCACACGTCGCGGCCGGCCAGGCAGTCGGGCAGGGTTGCTGCCTGCACAGGAAAGGCCGCAGTGATGCCCGCCTGCTCGAGACGAGCCACCAGGGGGCGGGCAACGCCGAGATCGGAGAAGCGCACGGGCGCGACGCCCAGCGAAGATATGCTCATGAGACTCCAGTCAGTCCAAGGAATAATGGCCGACTCGCGATAGGTGTCTCGTGGGCCCGCCCGGCGTGGTTACGCCAGCCGCCGCCGGCGATGCCCG
>JAKACE010000266.1 GCA_021821705.1 Actinomycetes bacterium
AGTGCTCCTCGGGGAGCAGGCGCTGCACCACTCGCCCGTAGGCAAGGACAGCCGGCTGGTGCGTTCTCAGTTCCCTGGAAGCCTCGTGAAGCTGCTGCGACGCTGCCGGCGACCGCTCATCTGTGCTGGCGCAAACGAGCCACAGGCCTCGTTCGGACAAGGACGAGCCACGTCCCGAGCAGAGTTGGGCTCCCATTGGGCCTATGCTGCTCCTTCCGAGCCCGTGTCCCCTCGGGTCCACGCCCCGGCCGCCTCTGCAAGCGGCAAAGGGACCGCTTCGTCAGCGCCCGTGCGCTTGCGGCCATGTACCACCCCAATCGAGTACGTGGCAGCGACCGAAACGGAAGACGCTCGCACGGCCGGTGGGCTGCTCTGTTCGACCTCGTAGAGGTCGTGTGCCTCACTTGGCATGGTCCGGCACTGCTCCCTGTCGTCGCAAAACGCCATAAGTGCAGGGCGACCGTAGCGAGGCTGAACTGGAGCGACCTGCGAGTTCCCAGGTACTCGGACAAGTTCGGACAAAGGAACGGCGAAACGGCCGACTTCGTCGGACATAAGCTCCCGGGAACCGGACAGGCAGCCTCGCGATGGGACGTCGTTCAAATACCGCCGAACCGCAGGGGTAAGCAAGGTGCCTGGTCAACGAGGTGCGAGGAAGGACGCGAGTTGGAACTGAGCAGCAGCCCTGACCCGGAACGGGTTAGAACGCGCTCAGAACTTGCCGAAGCGCTGAAAGTGCTCCGTACCAGCGCCGGCCTCACGGTGCGGGCCCTGGCGGAGCGCCTCGGCATGCCCACGGCGACCGTCGGGGACTACGTGAGCGGCAAACACCTGCCTGGGTCGGGGCAGGTGAAGGCTTTCCAGGCAATCATCGAGGCTTGTGGGGTCAACGACCCCGAGGCCGTTCGTCAGTGGCTCGGTGCCCTGGCGAGGGTCAGGGCGACCTCCGACGGCCGCAGCCCCCGGGCCAGGGCGCCCTACAAGGGCCTGGAAGCGTTCCGCGAGGGCGATGCCGACCTGTTCTTCGGG
Source organism: Actinomycetes bacterium (assembly GCA_021821705.1). Classification (GTDB taxonomy): domain Bacteria; phylum Actinomycetota; class Acidimicrobiia; order Acidimicrobiales; family Palsa-688; genus JAJZMF01. The sequence goes on from JAKACE010000266.1 coordinate 1,030, forward strand.
CGGGAGGCGGCCGTCGGAGAAGTGCTCGGGCACCTGGCAGAACTGCCCGCAGCTGGCGGCGCTCGGCGCGACGGCAATGGCTGGCAGGCGCCAAAGGGTGTGGTGCTGGTGGGGGCCTCCGGCAGCGGCAAGTCCTCGCTCCTGGCCGCCGGCGTGGTGCCGGCGCTGAGAGCAGGAGCGCTCGGCCAGTGGTCCTGTGCCCTTATGACGCCAGGGGCCGAGCCCCTCCGAGCCCTCGAGCGTTGCCTCTCCCAGATGGCCGGCCCGGAGGTGGGCGTGGCGGGGGCCGGGCAGGACGGGGACGGGCAGGACGGGGACGGCGGGCGCCGCACGCGCCGAGGCCAGCGGGAAGCGGACTTGGCGTCGCGGCGGCGCCTGGTGGTGGTGGACCAGTTGGAAGAGGTCCTCTCGGCACAGGTCGCCGCCAGCGCGAGGAAGGGGTTCCTCGCCCGCCTCTTCGGCCTCGGGCCGGCCACTGCGGTGCTGATCGGGCTCCGTGCCGACTTCTACGCAGAGGCGGCACGGCAGCCGCAGCTTTTGGCCCTCCTGCGCAGCTCCCAGGTGATCCTCGGGCCGATGAGCGAGGCCGAGCTGCGGAGCTCGATCGTCGGGCCAGCAGAGCGGGTGGGCGTCGCGGTCGAAGAGGCCCTGGTCGACTTGCTGCTCGCGGAGTTAGCACCAAGGGGCACAGGGGGCGACGGTACCGGCACCCTGCCGCTCCTTTCCCACGCGCTCCTCGTCACCTGGCAGCGCACCCGTCGCAACCAGCTCACGGTCGCCGACTACAAGGCGGCGGGGGGGCTCAGGGACGCCGTTTCCCGCAGCGCCGAGGACCTCTACAGCGGGCTCCGCCCCGGGCAGCAGGAGCTGGCACGAAGGATGTTCCTCAGGCTCTTGAACGCTCCCGCCGACGGCCCCGTGACCAAAAGACGTGCCGCGCGCCAAGAACTGGAGGACCTGGCCGCGCCCGACGAGGACGGCGGCACCCGGGCCGTGGTGGAGAGGTTCGTGGCCGGGCGGCTCCTCACCGCCGGCGAGGGGACGGTCGAGCTCAGCCACGAGGCGCTGCTGTCGGCTTGGCCCCGCCTGGCGGCCTGGGTCGAGGAGGACCGCGACGGCCTGCGCCTGCACCGCCAGCTGACCGAGGCCGCCAATGCCTGGGCCACCGCAAGCCGGGACGAGTCGCTCCTGCTCCGGGGGGGCCGGTTGGAGGCCATGGCAGCCTGGGCGGCCGGGGGAGACAAGCGCCGGGAGCTGAACCGGACCGAACAGGGACTGCTCGACGCCAGCCTGGCCCAGGCCGAGGCCGAGCGGAGGGCGGCACGGCGGCGGACGAGACGCATGCGCCAGCTCCTGGCCGCCACGGCAGCGCTCGCCCTCGGGGCCGTGGCCTTGGCGGTGGTCGCCTTCAGGTCAGAGCATGCCGCGCTCCTCTCCCGGGACCAAGCGCTCTCGCGCGACGTCGCAGCCGAGGCGGGGCAGCTCCGGGCCACCCAGCCGGCGCTCTCGGCCCAGCTCGCTCTCGCCGCCTACCGGATCTCCCCTACGGTCGAGGCCCGCTCGGCGCTCATCGACGCGACCGACGGGGAGCTGCCCACCCGGCTCATCGGCCCTCCGGACCCCGACTACGTCGCCTTCGACGGCCCCGGGCACCTGATGGCGGTAGCACGCTCGGCGAACGACACGGTAAAGCTCTACTCCCTCGCCTCCGGCCACCCGAAGCCGGTCGCCCTCCTCCGGGCCGGCCCGGCGAGCTTGTCCGTCTTCGCCGTTGCCCTCGACCCGTCCCGGCCGCTGCTCGCGGCCGGCGGGGAGCAGGGCCGGGTCGTCCTCTTCGGCTTGAAGGACCCCGCCCACCCCAAGGAGATGGCCTCGCTCGGAGGTTTCAGGAGCACCGTGTACTCGGTTGCCTTCAGCCCCGACGGCCGCTGGCTCGCAGCCGCCAGCAACGACGGGACGGTGCGCCAGTGGCGCCTGTCGGGCACCTCGCCCCCGAGGTTGGCGGCGGTCACGAAGGCCCCCGGCTCGGTCCCGGTGAAGGCCGTCGCCTACAGCCCCTCGAGCCAACTGCTCGCGGCCGGCGGCGGGGACGGCACCCTCCTCGTCGCCCAGGCTGGTGCCGGAAACGCGACCGCCGTCGGGGGCGCCGGGGCCTCGACCGTCCAGTCCGTGGCCTGGGGCGCCGGCGGGCACCTCTTGGTGGCCGGGGGCGACGACACCCTCGTGCACGTCTTCACGGTGAGCGGCTCGGGCAGGGCCCGGGTGGCGCACGCCCCTCTCGGCGGGCCGACGAGCAACGTGGACTCGCTCTCGTTCGGGCCGGGTGGCCACCTGCTCGCCGAGGGCGACGCCGACGGCTCCGTGCGCCTCTGGAACACCTCCACCTGGAAGACCGTAGCGAGCCTCCAGACGCCCGACCAGGTGGCGAGCGTGGCCATCTCGCCCGACGGGGCGTGGTTGGCGAGCGCCGGCTCGGGCGGGAGGACCGAGCTCTGGCCCCTGCCCGACCCCACCAGCTACCGGGCGAGCGGGAGCGTGTTCTTCCTCCAGTTCCTGGCCGGGGGGAGGGCCCTCGAGAGCACCTCGGGCGGTCCCAGGGGCGAGGTCCAGTTCTGGGGGGTCAGGGGCCACGCGGTGCAAAGCCGCCTGGCCGACGTCAGCCTGCCGTCAAAGCTCGGCCCGGTCGGCGGGACGGCAGCGCTGAGCCCCAACGGGCGGCTCCTGGCCGCGGCGGACATGAAGGGGGGCATCCAGCTCTTCGACATATCGGACCTCCGCCACCCAGTCCCGTTGGGCAGCCCGCTCCGCGGTGCCGTACCGCTCGTGGAGGTGATGGCCTTCACCCCCGACGGCAAGGTCCTGGCCGAGGGCGACGACAGCGGCGAGGTAAGGCTCTGGGACGTGGCCGACCCGTCCCGGCCCCGGCCGCTCGCGAGGCTCGCCCGCTCCACGGGCAAGATCCTCGGCCTGGCGGTGAGCCCCGACGGCAAAGTGCTAGCCGCCGCGAGCACCGACGGCCACGTCTACCTGTGGGGCATCGGTGAGCCCAGCCACCCGAAGTTGCTTGCTGTCGTGCCTAGCTACCCCGGGTACCTCTTCACGACGGCCTTCAGCCCCGACGGGAGGGTCTTGGCCGAAGGCGGGGAGGCCGGCACGGTGCGCCTGTGGGAC
>JAKACE010000267.1 GCA_021821705.1 Actinomycetes bacterium
AGAACCAGGACGCGGGCGTCCATACGTATGGGGGGAGCGGCTGCCGTCGGTGCCAGCCTGGTGGCTGCTGCCGTCGGCCCGGTCCCGGCTGCCGCCGCCAGCACGCCGGCAGTCAGTATCAGCGTCGCGTCGCTGATCCCGGGCAGCACCGCTGCCGCGACGGCAGCGTTCAACGACCAGGTCAAGCAGTTCGAGAAGGCCAACCCGGGCATAAAGGTCACCTCGGTCCAGTACCAGTGGCTGGGCTCGACGTTCGCAGCCAAGCTGGCGGCGGGGACTCTGCCGACCGTTTTCACTGTCCCGTTCACCGACGGCCGTTCGCTCGGTGAGAACGGGCAGCTGGCCGACCTGACGAAGTACGCCAAGGCTCTGCCGTACTTCGACAAGTTCAACCCGGCAGTCATTGCCGAGGGTATCGACGCCAAGGGCCAGGTCATCGCCATCCCGACGGCGTCGTACGCCCAGGCGCTGAGCTACAACCGCCACCTCTTCAGCGAGGCCGGGCTCAACCCGAACGACCCACCGAAGACCTGGGCGCAGCTCGAGGCGGATGCAAAGCAGATCTCGGACAGAACAGGCATGGCCGGCTACGCGGAGATGGGGGCCAACGACAACACGGCCGGCTGGATACTGACAACCCTCGACTACGCCCTCGGAGGCCGCATGGAGAGCGGTACCGGTGCCAAGGCGAAGGCGACGTTCGACAACCCTCAAGCCGTCGAGGCGCTGGACATGCTGAAGAAGATGCGCTGGACGGACAACTCGATGGGCTCGGACTTCAACTGGGGCTGGAGCGACATAAACCAGGCCTTCGCTGCGGGCCAGGTCGGCATGTTCATCAGCGGCTCGGACGTGTACACCAACATGGTGCAGTCCTACAACATCAACCCGAGCATCTACGGCCTGGCCCCGATCCCGCTGGCGAACAACAAGATGGCCGGCGTCCTCGGTGGCGGCACGCTCGCCGCTGTGAGCCCCAAGTCCACGCCGGCCCAGGTTGCCGCGGCCGTCAAATGGATCGACTTCTACTACATCCAGCGCTATGTCAACCGCCAGCAGGCGATCCGCTATTCCAAGACCCAGGCCGCGTCGAAACAGCCGGTGGGCACACCGGAGGTCCCGATCTTCAACCAGAAACAGGAGAGCCTCTACGACAGCTGGATCAGGCCCTACGTCAACGTGCCTCTGAAACAGATGGCACCCTTTACCAAGGCCATCTTCCACGACAAGATCATCCCCGAGCCCGAGGCGGCCACCCAGGCCGTGTACGGTGACCTCGACTCCGTTGTCGAAGCCGTGCTGACCCAGCAGAACGCAGATCCGTCGAGCCTGCTCGCGGCGGCCAACTCGGTCGGCCAGCACTCGATCGAGTCGGGATCGTAGAGACCACGGCCCGGTCAGGTCCGGGTGGTCGCACTCGCACGGTACGACCACCCGGCTCCTCCATCTCTTAGGCCCAGAGGAGATATGTCGACGATCAACACCACCCCGGACCTGGAGCTCGGCGACGCGCCGCCTACGACGTGGGAGCAGCCCGTGGCCCCGGCACGGCCCAGCCTCATGCGCACGCCGCTGACCTGGGTAAGGCGGGGCGGGCTAGCCCGGTTGCTCTTCCTGCTGCCGGTGCTGGCCGTGTTCGGTGCCTTCTCCTGGTACCCGATCGTGCGCCTGGTGCTGATGTCGTTCCAGCACACCAACCTGGTGCAACCGGCGACCTGGGTCGGTTTCCAGAACTTCAGCGAGGTGCTCCACGACCCGCTCTTCCCGATCGCGGTAAGGAACACGGCCGAGTTCGCCGGGCTTGCCCTGGTCTTCGGCTACCCGGTCCCGCTGGTGGCCGCCGTGCTCATCAGCGAGGTCCGCAAGCGGCGCGCCCTGTACAGTGCCCTGGCCTACCTGCCGGTCGTGATCCCGCCAGTGGTGGCGGTGCTTCTCTGGAAGTTCTTCTACGATGCCGGCCCGACCGGCGTCTTCAACACGATGCTGCACTGGGTGGGGATCGGGCCACAGCAGTGGATCCAGTCCGAGCACTCCGCCATGGCGTCGCTCGTACTGGAATCGACCTGGGCAAACGCCGGCGGCACCGTGATCATCTACCTGGCCGCCCTGACGGGTGTGAACCCTGAGCTGTACGAGGCGGCCGCGACCGACGGAGCCGGGCTCTGGAAGAAGATCTGGCACGTAACCATCCCCCAGATGCGCAACATCCTGCTCGTCACCATGATCTTGCAGATCATCGGCACGGCGCAGGTCTTCCTCGAACCGTACCTGTTCACCTCGGGCGGCCCGGACAACGCGACCATAACGGTGCTGCTGCTGATCTACAACTACGCCTTCGGCAACTCTCTCGGTGGCAGCTACGGGGAGGCGGCGGCGCTGAGCCTGATGCTTGTGGCGTTCCTGGCCGTCTTCTCTTTGATCTACCTGCGCGCCACGCGTTCCTGGAGCAGCAAATGAGCGCCCCGGCATTTCGCGCCAAAGCTCAGCGGCGTCCGGCGGAGGCCCCCCAGGGCCTGGTGTCCCATACCGACTGGCGCCGGCCCAGCGTCAAGTACGGGCTCGGTGCGGCCCAGCTGGTGCTGCTGGTGCTGCTGGTGGTCGGCGGTCTGGGACCGATCCTGTGGCTGGCCAAGGCAGCGATCACGCCGACCCAGGACACCCTCGTGCAGCCGATGTCGCTCTCCCCCCACGGGATCGCGTGGAGCAACATCTCCAATGCCTGGGCCCAGGTGGACATCGGGCGCTACCTGTGGAACACCATCGTCATCGCCTTCGGCTCGTGGATCTGCCAGCTCGTCGTCGCCACCACCGGGGCGTACGCCCTCTCGGTGCTGCGCCCCAAGTGGGGCAGGCTGATCATGGCCGCGCTGCTGACAACCCTGTTCGTCCCCTCGGTGGTGCTGCTGGTACCGCTCTACATCGAGATCGTCCACCCGCCTGTCATCGGTGGCACCTACGTCAACACCTACTGGGCGATATGGCTCCCGGAGGCCGCGAGCGCCTTCAACGTGGTGCTCATGAAACGCTTCTTCGACAACCTCCCGCGCGAGATGTTCGAGGCCGCCCGTATCGACGGTTGCGGCCGGGTGCGCCTCTTTGTCTCGATCGTGTTGCCGATGTCCAAGCCCATCCTCGGCGTCGTGTCCATCTTCGCCGTGCTCGCCTCGTGGAAGGACTTCCTCTGGCCGCTGCTCGTGCTCACGGACGCCAGCAAGCAGCCGTTATCGGTGCGCCTGCCTACGATCCAGGGCCAGACCGAGCTGGGGGTGTTCCTCGCCGCCATGCTGATCGCCTGTCTCGTCCCGATCATAGGCTTCCTGGTCCTCCAACGCTGGTTCCTGCGTGGGACCGGGCTCAGCGGGGCGCTGAAGGGCTGATGCCCCCTGAGCCGGAGGTGAGCGGTCGGCACGACCCGCTCGGCCGGCCAACCTCTGGACAAAGAATGGGGCGTTCCCCCGATGCTGGGTGGCATGGAAGCCCCCTAGCCTGTCAGCAGGGAACCCTGACATGGACGAGGTCCATGACGGCGAGGAAGGAGCATGGGGGGATGAAAGGAGCCCGGTCGAGACGGCACAGGAGAGGCTCCGTAGGGCGTCGCGCCATCGTCGGCATTTTGGCCACAGGCTTGTGCGCGTCCGCGTTTGGTCCCGCCGGCAGCCCGGCTGCACTGGCCGCGACGCGACAGGCGGCCGGGGGGCCTGCTTCGCTGGCCCGGGTGTTGAGCATCCTGCGCGCCGAGGAGCGTTCGACATTTCAGGCCGATTATGCCCTGGTGGGGCATTCGGGCGCGGCGCCGATCCTGTACACCGTCTACCATCGCTACCCGGACTACCGCATCGTCAGCCCCCATACGGTCGCTCTGGTGCTGGGTGCGACCGGGTACATGTGCATGACCGGCCAGGCCCGTCCGACTTGCATGAAAACGAGCCCGATCGATGCCGAGTCCACGATCCCGGTCCCCGGGGTCATACCTGAGGAGCAGGTCGACTATCTGACGGCCTTGCAGGCCGGCCGGTTGGCCGGGACAACAGTCTCCAGTTCGCAGCGCACGGTTCTCGGACAGCACGCCACCTGCCTCATTCTCAAACAGCGGAGCGGGGCGAAGGTTTACGACGTCACCTACTGCGTCACATCGAAGGTTGTCGCCTACATCGGCGCAGCTACCGGCGCGCTCGAGCTGACC
>JAKACE010000268.1 GCA_021821705.1 Actinomycetes bacterium
CTTGGACAGGGGGGTCTGGCAGGCGACCTGGGCCTTGCCGTCGAGCAGCACGGTGCAGCAACCGCACTGGCCGCTCGGCGAGCAGCCGTCCTTGGGCGAGGTGACGTCGAGCTCCTCTCGCAGCGCTGCCAGCAGGTGGGGATGGCCGGCGTCGACGGCGACCTGGCGACCGTTGAGGCTGAAGCCCACCGATGGTTGGACGACCGTGCTCACGGCTGCACCCCTTTCTGGGCGGTTATGCGCGTGTACAGCTCCGGGCGACGGTACCGGTCGAAATCGAACAGAGTGCCCTTGTACCGCTTGCACCATTCGAGATCGCACCTCGCCGTCACCACTTCGTCGTCCTGGGTGTAGGCCTGGGCCACGACCTGGCCAGACGGGGCGACGACGCAGCTCTGGCTCAGCGAGTCGACGCCCTCCTCGATGCCCCCCTTGGCCGAGGCCACGACCCAGGTGCCGTTCTGGTAGGCCCCCGCCTGCATGACCAGCTGGTTGTGGAAGCCGGCCAGCACGTCCTGGGAGGGTTCCGGCGCGTAGTGGACGGGCGTGTTGTAACCGCAACAGATGAGCTCGACGCCCTGGAGGCCCATGACCCGGTAGGTCTCGGGCCAGCGGCGGTCGTTGCAGATCATCATCCCCACCCGGGCGCCGAGAGCGTCCCACACGCCGAACTCGTCCGGCCCGGGCTCGAAGTACCGGCGCTCGAGGTGCTGGAAAGGGCGCCACGGTTCGTTGCCCTCGTGCCCGGGGATGTGCACCTTGCGGAAGCGCGCCAGTCGGCGGCCGTCCCGCCCCACCAGTACCTGGGTGTTGTAGTGGTGCCCGTCGGGGGTCAGCTCGGCATAACCGAGGCAGAAGGCCACTCCCAGCGACGCCGCCTCCTCGAACAGGGCCCTGGTCTGCGGCCCGGGCATCTCGGTCTCGAACCAGGCGTCCACTGCCTCCTGGTCGTCCTCCCACCACCTGGGGAAGAACGTCGTCAGAGCCAGCTCCGGGAACACCACCAGGTCGGCCCCCCGGGCGTGGGCAGCCCTCATGAGCTCGATGAGCCGGCCGACGACGTGCGTCCTCGGCTCATCCCGTGCCACCGGGCCCATTTGGGCAGCCGCCACCGTCAGCTCTCTCACCGGAGGCCTCCCTCCGGTGGGAGCGGGGCTTGGGGGATCCGGTCCTCCTCGGCCAGGCGCACCAGGGTGTGCAGCAGCACGTTGGCCCCTGCGACCAGGTGCTCGGGATCGGTGTGCTCCGCCGGGTTGTGGCTTACCCCGCCGACGCTCGGCACGAACACCATGCCCGCAGGGCAGACCCGGGCCAGCATCTGGGCGTCGTGGCCGGCGCCGGCCGGCAGGCGGCGAGCCTGGTAACCAAAGCCGGCCGCCGTCGCCTCGACCAGCGCGATTACCCGGGGGTCGAACTCGACCGGCTCGAAGCGTGCCAGCCGCCGGGTGCTCACGCTCACCCCCTCGGAGCGCGCCACCTCCTCGACATGCTGCGCCAGCCGCTTCTCGGCGGCCTGCAGCACCTGCTCGTCGGTGTTGCGCAGGTCCACCGTCATGGTGGCCCGGGCCGCCACCACGTTGACGAGGTCGGGGTGCAGGTCGAGACGGCCCACTGTGCCCACCTGGGGCGGCCCGATGTCGCTCACGAGCCGGCGCACGAAAGCGGCCGTGGCTGCAGCCGCGTAGCCGGCGTCGTGGCGGTAGGCCATGGGAGTCGTCCCGGCGTGGTTGGCCTGGCCCTCGAAGGTGAGCTCCTGCCACGAGATGCCCTGGATCCCGGTTACGGCACCGATCACCTCGCCCGCCCGGTCCAGGACCGGTCCCTGTTCGATGTGCAGCTCGACATAGGCGTGGGGCACGAGCCCGGGGCACGGCGCCGGCCCCAGGTAGCCGATACGGGCAAGCTCGTCGCCCAACCGGGCACCGTCTATCGAAATGATGTCGTGGGCCGTCTCCACGCCCATGCCGCCTGCGTAGACCAGGCTCCCCAGCATGTCCGGGGCGAAACGGGCACCCTCCTCGTCGGTGAAGAAGCCCACCGCCAGTGGCCGGCGAGTTGTCAGCCCGGCATCGTTGAGCGTCTCCATCACCTCGAGGCCGGCCAGCACTCCGAGGTTGCCGTCGTAGGCCCCACCGGTCGCCACCGTGTCTATGTGGGACCCGCACATTACGGCGGGGCCGGGCACCTGACCCTTGCGCGTGGCGACGACGTTGCCGATGGCGTCGACGGTCACCTCCAAGCCGGCGTCGCGCATCCACATCACGACCAGGTCACGGCCGGCCCGGTCCTCGTCCGATAGGGCCAGGCGGGCGCAGCCACCGCCCGGGATGGCACCGATCTCAGCCAGGTCTCGCAGCCGTTGGAGAAGACGGTCACCGTCCACCCTCAATGACGACCACCCGGTGGCAGCGCTCATGTCCACAGGATTACGACCATTGCAGCCCGTGTCAACCGACCAGCTGCGCCCGGCTGCCCTCCCACCGGTCGAGCTCGTCCAGGAGCTCGGCCCGGCGGGCGGGACCGACGAAGGCCGCCATGATGGCATTGCGCGCCAACTGCGCCAGGGCCGCCCGGTCGAGACCGAACGTCGAGGCCACCCGAGCGTAGTTCTCGCCTATATAGCCGCCGAAATAGGCCGGGTCGTCCGAGTTGACCGTTACCTGGAGACCGGCGCTCAGCATGGCGGCGACGGGGTGCCCGGACAGGGCAGCGAAGCCACCCAGGACCACATTGGACAAAGGGCACACCGTAAGTGGGGTGCCCTGGTCGCGTAGCCGGTCGACCAGTGAGGGGTCCTCCATGCTCCTCACCCCGTGGTCTACACGTTGGACCCGCAGCACGTCGAGGGCCTCCCAGACGTAGCTCGGAGGCCCCTCCTCGCCGGCATGGGCCACGCAGCGCAGCCCGCTGGCGCGGGCCAGGTCGAAAAGGGCGGCGAACCTGGCCGGTGGGTTGCCCACCTCGGCCGAGTCGAGGCCGACGGCCACGATGGGCGCGTCGGAGCGCAGCAGGTCCGTCAGTGTCGACATCGCCTCCTCGAGCGGGCGGTCCCGCAGGAAATTGGGTATCAGAGCACTGCTGACACCGAAGTCACGCTGGCTCGACCGAGCGGCTTCGCTCAACCCGGCCAGGACGGCCTCCAGCGGTACACCGCGAGCCGTGTGAGCCTGGGGGTCGAAGAAGATCTCGACGTGACGGAGACCCTCGGAGCGGGCACGGCCCAGGTAGGCGCGGGTGAGGTCGTAGAAGTCCTCCTCGCCGGCGAGGACGGCCATGTTGTCGTAGTACAGCGCCAAGAAGTCGGACAGGCTGGAGAACTTGTACCTGGCCCGCAGCTCTTCCACGTCGTTGTAGCGCGTCGGCACCCGGTTGCGCTCCGCCAGGCGGAAGATGAGCTCTGGCTCGAGGGTCCCTTCGATGTGCAGGTGCAGCTCGACCTTCGGCAGGAGCGAGAGGTCGGGCGCGGAGGCGTCGGTCATACCCCGAGCGCCTCCCTGTCGGCCTGACCGTCCTGAGGGTGGCCGCCGGCCATACGCATCGCGATCTCCTCGAGGCTGGTGCGGTCTACGACCTCGGAGAGGCGGCCTTCGTACATAACGGCAATACGGTCGTTCAAGGTCATGACCTCGCCCAGGTCCTCGCTCAGCAGCAGGACAGCGGCACCGGAGGCGGCAGCTTCGAACAGGTAGGAGTGCACCATGGCCACCGCGGCGACGTCCAACCCCCGCGTCGGCGAGGCTGCCACCAGCACCTTGACTTTGCCGGCGAACTCCCGGGCTATGACGACCTTCTGTACGTTGCCGCCCGAGAGGTGGGCCGCCTGCGTCTCGGGCGTGGCGGCTCTGATGTCGAACTCGGCGATGGCCTTTTGGGCGCCCTCCCTCATGCGCCGCAGGCGCAGGAGGGGCCCGAACGAGGTCCGGCGGAACGATCGTAGCTCGAGGTTCATGGCCACCGACAGGTTGGGGGAAACCCCTGTGCCGAGGCGGTCCTCGGGTATGTAGCGGACACCGGCAGCAAACGCCGACCTCGGGTCCCCTCCCTTCAGCACGGCACCCCCGACCCGTACCTCACCCTTGGTCGGGGCGCGAACACCGGCGACAGTCTCGGCCAGCTCGCGCTGGCCGTTACCGGCGACCCCGGCGACCGCCACGACCTCACCGGCGC
>JAKACE010000269.1 GCA_021821705.1 Actinomycetes bacterium
GGTGTGCAGGCTGGTGCGCCTGGCCAGGCCGACCACCGCTGCGGGCGTGCCCACCATCTGGGCGTCTGTGCTGGACTACGCGGCCGAGCACCCCGACGAGGTGGACTTCTCCTCGCTGCGGCTGGCGACCTCCGGGGGGGCTGCCCTGCCCATGTCCATGGTGGAGACCTTCCGGGACCGCTACGGCGTGCAGATGGGCCAGGGGTGGGGCATGACCGAGACCAGCCCGGTATGCACCTACAACCTGGTAGGCGGGCCGGGCCAGCGAGAGGGCCGGCCCTTGCCGGCGGGCCGGGTCATACCGGGCGTCGAGATGCGCATCGTCGCGCCCGACGGTGCCGTCGCCCCCTGGGACGGCGCCACGGTGGGCGAGGTCGAGGTGCGCGGCCCGTGGGTAACGGGCTCGTACATCGGTGACGGCCACGGGCGCCAGCAGTTCCACGACGGCTGGCTGCGCACCGGCGACATCGGCTGCCTGGACGAGGACGGCTACCTGGTGCTCTCGGACCGCTTGAAGGACGTCATCAAGTCCGGGGGGGAGTGGATCTCCTCGCTGCGCCTCGAGGACCAGCTGATGGCCCACCCGGCGGTGGCGGACGTCGCCGTCGTCGCCGTTGCCGACCCCCGCTGGGGCGAGCGCCCGCTGGCGGTCGTCGTGGTGCGCAGAGGCGAGACGGTCACCGCCGAGGAGCTGCGCGAACACCTCTCCGGCCGGGTCGCGCATTTCTGGTTGCCGGAGCGCTGGGAGTTCGTCGACGAGATACCCAAGACGACCGTGGGCAAGTACGACAAGCTGGCCCTGCGCGCTCGCTACGGGGCCGGCTGAGAAGCTCAGTGCCCGTGATGGCTCCCGTCCGCCTCACCAGCGGCCCCGGTGGACGAGCTCGCTCAGGGCCCGGCGTGGACGTGCCGCCGACGGCGTCGGCCTGTCATCGGGGGAGGGCCATCCGATGGCGACCGCCCCCAGGGCTTCCCACGACGGTGGGGCCCCCAGCTCCCGCAGCAGGGGAGCTGGGTCGCGCCGCAGGGCGAAGAACAGTGCGCCCAGGCCCTCCTGGGTGATCTCGAGCAGCAGGAGCATGGTGGCAAAAGCGGCGTCCACCAGCCAGTACGGCATCTGCCACTGCTCCACCCGGGTTGGCCCCACCGAGGCCTTGTCCGGCTCCGAGTAGCGTTCGGCGTACCTGTCGCGGTTGGCGAGCGGGACGACCAGCACCGGCGCCTTCAGCAGTCCTGGGTGGCTCGGGTGCTCGAGCCAGGCCGCGTCGGCCTGCTGTGACCAGAACCGCTCTGTGTCGTCACCCTCGAGCACCAGGAAGGCCCATCCCTGGGTATTGCCGGCTGAGGGGGCCCGGGTTGCCGCCTCCAGCAGGCGCTCCAGGGTCTCGGGGGGCACGGGCCGTTCCAGGAAGCTGCGGCACATGCGCCGCCGTGTGATGGCCTGGTCGAGGTCCATCGGGTAAACCTAACGAGTTCCGGGAATGCCGACCAACCTGGTAGGGTTTCTAGAGCCATGCCAAGTTTCCGCGAACTCCTGAGCGCCGCCAAGTCCCGCATCACCGAGGTGACGCCAGCGCAGGCGGCCGATCGGCTCAGTCATCCCGGGGCGGTGGCCCTGGACGTCCGGGAGCCGGACGAGTACGAGCAGGGCGCCCTGGGCGGCGCCGTGCACATCCCCCGCGGTTTCCTCGAAGTCCAGGTGGCCGGGCGCATCCCGGACCACGCCACCCCGCTTGTCGTCTACTGCGCCGGGGGTACCCGCAGCGCCTTCGCTGCCGACACCCTGGCCCAGCTCGGCTACACGAACGTGGTGAGCATGGCCGGCGGGTTCAACCGGTGGAAGGACGAGGGCCATCCCTGGGAGGCCCCGGGCGTCCTGAGCCCAGAGCAGCGCAACCGCTACCAGAGGCACCTGCTGCTGCCCGAGGTGGACGTGGCGGGCCAGGTCAAGCTCCTGCGCAGCCGGGTCCTGCTCCTGGGGGCCGGCGGCCTGGGTTCTCCGGCCGCCCTCTACCTGGCGGCCGCCGGCGTGGGCACGCTGGGGGTTGTCGACATGGACGTGGTGGACCCCTCCAACCTCCAACGCCAGATCATGCACAACCTCGACCGGGTCGGCGAGCGAAAGGTCGACTCGGCGAAGAAGGCCCTGACAGGGCTCAACCCGGACGTCGACGTCGTCACCTACGACGTGCGCCTCGGAGCAGACAACGTCCTCGACATCTTCTCCGGCTACGACCTCGTCCTCGACGGGACGGACAACTTCCCGACCAGGTACCTTGTCAACGACGCGTCGCTCAAGCTCGACATACCTGTCGTCCATGGTTCGATCTTCCGCTTCGAGGGCCAGGTAAGCGTCTACCTGCCCCACGTCGGGCCCTGCTACCGCTGCCAGGTGCCCGAGCCTCCCCCGGCCGAGCTGGCCCCGTCCTGCGCCGAGGCGGGTGTGCTCGGTGTACTGCCCGGCATCATCGGGTCGCTGCAGGCCATGGAGGCGATCAAGGTGCTCCTCGGTGTCGGCGAGCCGCTGGTGGGCAGGCTCCTCGCCTACGACGCTCTGGACGCCACCTTCAGGACCTTCAAGCTCAACCGGGACCCCGAGTGCCCGGCCTGCTCGGTCCCCAAGGAGCTGCTGACCATCGCCGAGTACGACGAGCTCTGCATGCCCCATCCCTTGCAGGCGCCGGCTCTCGCCTGAGCAAGGTCCCAGGCGCCAACCCGGGCGCACCGTTGCGTCGCAGGTAGGATCGGTCGTGGCGCCACAACAGGCGAGCGCGGCCGGCAAGCTCAGGGCAGAGTCGAGGGCCGTCGTCGGCCTCACGGCGGTCATCGTGTCGGTCGACGGCACGACGCCGCGCATGCTGACGGTCGCATCGCAGGACGGGGAGGCGCTCCCCTCCAGAGGCCTCGACGACAGCGCCGACACCACCCTCGAAAAAGCCGTCCGCCGGCTGGTCAGCAGCGACCTCGGCCTGCCGGTGCGCTACTTCGAGCAGCTCTACACCTTCGGCGACCGCGAGCGGTCGCCGGGCTGTCGGGCGCTGGCCGTGGCCTACCTTGCTCTGGCGCGCTACCAGCCGGTCACCGGCTCGGCCGACCCCCGCTGGCATGACTGCTACGAGCTGTTCCCCTGGGAGGACTGGCGCCAGGGCCGGCCGGCCGTCCTCGACAGCGTGATCGTGCCCGCCCTGGAGCGATGGTTGGGCCAGGCCCCGCCGGCCCAGTTGCCCATCCGGACAGAGCGGGCCGAGCTGACCTTCGGCACAGGGCAGGCGCTGTGGGATCCGATGCGGGTCCTGGACCGCTACGAGCTGCTATACGAGCTCATGCTGGTGGACGAAGCCGACCGGGACAGACGGGCCGGCCTGGGAGGGCCGTGCGCCCCCCACAGCGGGGGCAGCCCGGGGGGCGGGGAGGGCGCCGGCATCGGCGAGGGCGCCATCACTGGGGAGGGCGCCATCAGTGGGGAGGGCGCCGGCAGTGGAGAAACCTGCGCCGGCGGCGAAGCCCTCGTCTCGCCTGACGCAACGGCCGCCGGCATCGGCGCGCCACTTGCGCTCGACCACCGCCGGATCGCCGCCGCCGCGCTGGAACGTCTCCGGGGCAAGCTGGCCTACAGGCCGGTGGTGTTCGAGGTGCTGCCGGAAGCCTTCACGCTCTCCGCCCTGCAGCAGGTGGTCGAGGCCTTCGCCGGCCAGGTCCTGCACAAACAGAACTTCCGCCGCCTGGTGGCGAGCGCCAACCTGGTGGAGCCCACCGGTGAGCTCCAGCAGCGCACAGGTGGCCGGCCGGCCGAGCTCTACCGTTTCCGGCGCGAGGTGCTGAGGGAGCGCCCGGCCCCGGGTTTGGGCCTGCGCCGTCTCGGCGGCCCTTGACCCTGGCCGGCTGTCGGAGGTCACCACGACCAGCGGCGAGGTGTCGCCCGGGGGAGCTGGGCCAGCAGGGCGCGCCGCACGATGGCCCGGGCCTGCGCTGACCGGGTAGCCAATGGGCACCACCCGCCCACCGGCGGGGTGGGTGCGACAACGGCGTTGGCCGAAGGGGGCGTGGAGCCGGTTAGGGCCCACCGCAGGACAAGTTGCGCGGTCGCGTCGGCTTCGCGCCTGTGCAGCGGTCGTTTTCGGTCTGCGACCGCGCGACTTGTCCTAAGGCGGTCCCTTAGGG
>JAKACE010000270.1 GCA_021821705.1 Actinomycetes bacterium
TGGCGTCGCCACCAATCTCGATGTCGAGCTCCTCGGTTTGTTCCGTAGCTGGCTTGAAACCGTCCACAGGACGCTGACCAACATCGGGCGCCTCGAGGTGACCAAGGACGACATGGCGGCACTGTCGGCAGACAAAACTACGTTGAAGGTGCCGTATACTTGGGCCAGGGATGCGACCGAGCCCGAGGCCGAGCTGTTGTTGGAGGGCCTCGCCCGGTGCCTGCCCACCACCGCCGACTGGCCGCACGACGCGCTGGTGCAGGCCATGAAGTCGCTACCCGCGGGCTGAGGTGCCCGCCCTGGGTGACAGCTGGGGGGAGGGTCGTAGCTCGGCCACCGTCGTGACGGGGGTGCGGTCGGGACCGTGACCGGCTCGCTGTCCACCTGTAACAGTTGTGGTTGGCCGGTGGAGGAGCCCAACCTGGCCGGCTACTGCGACAATTGCCAGGTCGCTGCGACGATCAGCACCCTCACGGGGCTGACGATCTGGTCCGCCTGCACGACCCCGGAGGCCGCTCGGCGCTACCGCGCGCTATGGGCGCAGGGTGGACGGCCCTACGAGGTCGCGTTCCGGGCCGACCTCAGCCCGGACCGGCCGTGGGTTGTCTACGCCGCCGCGGACGCCGACGCCGTGTCCGCTTGGCGTGCGGATGGCTGAGCTCGTGGGCCGGACACAGCGAGGTAGATAGGCCCTCTTGCATCCTGACTTCAGGGTACCTAGGATGCCTAGCTGTATGACAGCTCCGTTCGATGTCTCGCCGCCAAGCCGGGCGGGCCTGTTCGCTCAGGTGGCGTCCCAACTGGAGGATCTGATCCTGGCGGGCAAGATCGAGGTGGGCACGAAGCTGCCCCCCGAAGGGGTGCTCGCGGGCCAGTTCGCGGTCAGCCGTCCCGTCATCCGGGAGGCCCTGGCGCAGCTGAGAGAGCGCGGCCTGACAGAGACGGTGAACGGCAGCGGGACCTACGTGCGCCGGCCTGACGGCGAACACCTGACCGAGGTCATGCTCCGCCATCTTCACTTCGGCAGCCTGGCTGCCCCTGAGGTAGTGGAGAGCCTCTACGAGGCCCGTATCGCCGTCGAGGTCATGGCGGCGCGCCTCGCTGCGAGCAGGGCGGTCGAGGCAGACATCCGGCAGATAGAGGACCGGCTGGAGGAGATGGAAAGAGCGGCCGACGACCCGGCAGCGTGGATCGCCGCCGACATGGGCTTCCACATGGCTGTGGTCGGCGCTTCCCATAACCCGTTCCTCGGGGCTTTCCTCACTCCGATGACCCGCAGCATCGAACAGAGCATGTCGGAGAGCTGGCGTGACCCTGGTGCAGTGCGCTCCGGGCTGCTGGCCCACGGGGCCATATGTACAGCCATCGTCAACCATCGAGAGCAGGAGGCGGCCCAAGCCATGGTCCAGCATCTTCAGGATTCCAAGGCGCGGCTGGCTTCCGCCCTGGTCCTTCCGGGACTGGCCCACGGGGCCGCCAGTGCGATGGGAGCGCGGCCGTGAAGGTCGTGGACGTCCGGACCTTCATCGTCGACGGTGGTTGGCGCAACTGGGTATTCGTCGCCGTCGACACGGACGAGGGCCTGACGGGCCTCGGCGAGTGCACTCTCGAGGGCCGTGAACTTGCGGTCACCGGTGCGGTCCAGGACTTCCGTCGCCACCTTGTGGGCGAGCCGGCGGAGAGCATCCGCAGCCTCTGTCGCCGCCTGTCGAGGCACGGCTACTGGGAGCACGGGCCCGTGGTCAGCTCCGGCATCGGCGGGGTGGAGACCGCCTTGTGGGACTTGCTGGCCCGGAGCACGGGCCTGCCCCTCAGTGCGCTGCTGGGGGGGGCGGTCCGCGACGAACTGCCCGTGTACTCCAACGCATGGTACTTCGGGGCGATCTCGCCCGACGACTTCGCTGCCTGCGCAAAGCGCACGGTCGACATGGGCTACAGGGGGCTCAAGTTCGACCCCTTCGGCGCGGCCGAGTTCAACATCGGCGAGCACGAGCTCGGCACGGCCCTCGAGCGAGTGCAGGCGGTGCGAGATGCCGTTGGCCCCGGCACCTCGCTGATGGTGGAGGGGCACGGGAGGTTCGGCGTCGAGTCCGCACTGCGGGTCAGTGCCCGTCTGGCGCCTCTCGATGTCCGCTTCTTCGAAGAGCCCACCCCTCCCGGCGACTACGAGGCGATATCCCGGGTCTCCAGGGCCGGCGCAGTCCCCATAGCAGCGGGTGAGCGCGCCTACAGCCTGCGCGACTGCCGCCAGCTGATAGAGGCCGGTGTTTCGGTGCTGCAGCCGGACATCATCCACCTGGGCGGGGTATCCAAGATGGTCGCCGCTGCCGAACTGTGCGAGTCCTATTCTGTTTCCTTCGCCCCCCACAACGCATCGGGCCCGGTAGCGACCGCCGCCACCCTGCACCTCGCTGCCATCGCACCAACTCTCTTGATGCAGGAGATGTTTGCCCCGCTCGACACCGAATGGAAGGACCGGGTGGCGGTGCCGCCCGTCTCCGTGAACAATGGTCACGTCTCCCCCCTGCCTGGGCCCGGGATCGGCATCACCCTCGATGCCGAGGAAATGGCCCGTCATCCTTATGTCGTAAGGGATCTCGACCTGTTCGGCCGCTCGTCCATCCTGGGGCGCCCGGTCCGAGAGGAGGCCCAGGTTGTCGGAGACTGAGCTCAGGGTGCCTGGGGCCCTGCACGCCGAGCTGGCGGAGCGGGCCAGGAACATCCGGCGCAAGGTGCTGGCCATGGCCTCGGGCCGCGGCCAGGGGTACGTGGGGCAGGGGCTGGGTGTCGCCGACCTCCTCACCTGCCTCTACTTCCACGAGCTTCACTACGACCCGGCCCACCCCGCGGATCCGGGCCGGGACCGCTTCGTCCTGTCGATCGGCCACTACTCGATCGCACTGTTCGCCGTGCTGGCCGAAGCCGGCATCCTTGCCGACGAGGAGCTGGCCACCTATGGCGAGGACGGCAGCCGCTTGGAGATGTCGTCCATGGCCAGCACGCCAGGTGTCGAGATCACTGGTGGGTCGCTCGGGCACGGGCTCGGAGTGGCGGCCGGGATGGCCCTGGGTGCCCGCTGGTCGGGCCGGTCGTTCCGGGTCTTCAACCTGCTCTCGGACGGCGAGCTGCAGGAGGGCTCGACCTGGGAGGCAGCAATGTTCGCAGGTGACAAGGCACTGTCGGGGCTCACCGCCCTGGTCGATGTGAACCGTACCCAGGCGGACGGGGACCTGGTGCTCGAAGTCGAGCCCGTGCGGGACAAGTTCGAATCCTTCGGCTGGTGGGCGATGGGAGTGGACGGTAACGACATCGCCGCCGTCGTGAACGCCCTGCGCAGTGCCAGGGAGGAAACCTGCAAGCCGAAGGTACTGGTCTGCCGTACCCGCCTCGGCTGCGGTGTGCCGTTGATCATGCAGCGCGAGCGGGCGCACTTCGTGAGGGTCGCGGACGAGGAGTGGGCGCAAGCGGCCCGCCAGCTGGAGGAGAGAATATGACAACGACCGCCGGGCGCACGGTTGTCATGGGGGTGACCGACGATGTCCAGGGACAGGACTTCAGGGACATGCCCTTCGGTAACGCCCTGGTGCGCGAGGCCCGCCTACGGCCTGAGATCGCCGGGCTCTCGGCTGACCTGGCCCGTTACACCGACATGTTGCCCTTTGCCGAGGAGTTCCCTGAGCGCTTTGTGAACGTAGGCATGGCGGAGCAGAACCTGGTCTGCGTTGCCGCCGGGCTCGCGCACTGCGGCTACGTCCCGGTGGCGACGACCTACGCCGTCTTCGCCACCCGCCGGGCGTTCGACTTCGTCGCCATCCAGTGCGCCTCGAGCCACGCCAACGTGAAGATCGTGGCCGGCCTACCCGGACTGACGACGGGCTATGGGGCTACGCACCAGGGGATCGACGACCTGGCACACATGCGGGCACTGCCCGGGATGGTCGTGCTCGACCCCTGTGACGCCGTCGACACCGAGTTGGCCACGGCAGCGATGCTCGAGTACGACGGGCCTGTCTACATGCGGCTCCTGAGGGGCAGGGTACCCGTCGTGCTCGGCCCGCAGACCGGCCCCTTCGAGATCGGCAGGGCCAGCCTGCTGTGCGAGGGCGAGGACGTCGGCATCGTGGCTTCCGGGGTGATGGTCCAAAGGGCACTCGAGGC
>JAKACE010000271.1 GCA_021821705.1 Actinomycetes bacterium
CGCCCAAGGGTGGCGGCCGCCAGGCTCTGGCCTCGACGACCACCAGTGGCCGCTATACAGCGCCCCTGCCCTCGGATTACCGCCACAGCCCGTGGTGGGTCCCGGCCTTCATGCTCGCCTTCTTCGGCTGCGGCCTGCTCATGATCGTGCTCAACTACATCAGCCTGCTGCCCTCCGCCCCCTCGAACTGGTACCTGCTCGGCGGCCTGGGCCTGATCATCTGCGGCTTCGTCATCTCGACCCAGTACCGCTGACCACTTCGCAGTGGCTCACGCAACTGCTCCGGACGTGACTGCGGCCAGCACGCCGCTAGTCGACGGCATGCCCGCTTCCCTGGTGGAAGCCAGAGGTATCGAGTACATCCCCGCCGGCCAGCGCTGGGGCAAGCCTTCTCGCCTGTTCGGCCTGTGGGCCGGGTCGGTCTGGAACGTGGAGTTCCTGGTGTACGGCACGTTCGCAGTCGGCATCTTCGGGCTGTCGTTCGCTCAGGCCGTTCCGGTCATCATCGTGGGCAACCTGTTCTACGTGCTGACAGGGCTGGCCAGCCTGCAGGGACCGGCAGCCGGCACGACCGCCCTCACTATCAGCCGGGCCGCCTTCGGCACCCGGGGCAACCGGCCTTTGGCCCTCTTCAACTGGCTCACCCAGGTCGGCTTCGAGACCGAGGGCATAGCCCTCATCGTCATCGTCGCCGAGGCGATGCTTGCCAAGGGCGGGGTCACCGCCGGGGCCCTGGCCAAGGCCCTGCTCATCGTGGGCGCGGTAGCCGTCCAGGCGGTGCTGCCCCTGATCGGCCATACGGCCATGCTGCGGTTCCTGCGCTGGCTCGCCTACCCGTTCATCGTCCTGTTCGTGGTCATGGCCATCATCACCGCCGGCAAGGTCAACCTCCATGCCGAGAGCCACGGCGCCGGTTGGGGAAGCCTGATGGTGTTCCTTGCCCTGGTGATCTCGACCGGCGGCCTGGGCTGGACGGAGAACGCCAGCGACTACTCCAGGTACCTGCCGGCGGGCACCGACCGCAAGCGCATCGTCGCCGCCGTCACTCTCGGCGCCGCCATCCCCTCGATCCTGCTCGAGGTACTGGGCGCCGCACTGGCAACCGCGGTGCCCGCCGCCCACGCCGGCGGCCTCACCTCTGTCAACGGCCTGGCGTCGGTCTTCCCCGGCTGGTTCGTCTGGCCCTACTTCGTCTTCGCCATCCTGCAGCTGTTCGCCATCAACAGCATGGACCTCTACTCGTCGGGCGTGACCCTGCAGAGCCTCGGAGTCAAGCTCAACCGGTACTACTGCGTGCTGGTCGACAGCGTCGTCTGCGGTGGTCTCACGGCCTACGCCGTGTTCTCCCTTCGCTTCAGCCAGCTCCTGTCGGACTTCGTGCTGTTCATCATCGTGTGGCTGGCGCCCTGGTTCGCCATCTACTTCATCGACTACCTTCTGCGGGGCAAGCGCTACGACAGCCGCGCTCTGTTCGAGCAGAAGCAGGGCACCTACTTCAGGCGCAACGGGGTGCACTGGCCGGCGATCATCGCCCAGGCGGTCGGCATGGCCGCGGCCATGGCCTGGCTCAACGCTTACTCGCCGTGGGTGTCGCCCCTCTCCAGCCGTCTGGGAGGGTCGGACTTCAGCGTCTTCATGGGCCTGATCTTCGGCGGCGGCCTCTACTGGCTGTTGGCCCGCAAAGGCGTCAGGCGAGAGGCTGCCCTCCTGCCGCCGGACGGCTGAGCCGGCCCGAAGGCGCCCCGGCGATGTCCATGGCAACCTGGACGCCGGGTTACAACCGAGTTACACCGATGTGACGCTCCCCAACCTTGTCCACAGCTGTGGATTTCATTCGGCTGCCTCCAGTATGCAAGCTGTGGCCACTCCGCCGTCTCCTACAGCACAGACTCCGGCGTACCTGCCGTGACCGGCGCCAGAATGCAGGCCCGCTACTGCGTTGGCGAACAACCCGGCCCCGGCCGCACCATATGGGCAGGTCACGGCTAGTTCACCGCCCTCGGGATTTACCGTGGCCAGGTCGACGCCGACCTCGTCGGCCCACGCCAGCACACCGGCCGCGCTCAGTTCCAGGATGTGCCAACGACCGACGTCTTGGGGCCGCAAGGACGCCCTGCGCAGAGCGGTGGCAGTGGCAGGGGCCATGGCCAGCGGGCTGAGCTCGGGAGAAGCCGCAGCCACGGCGAAGGAGACGAACCGGGCCCGCACGGCCAAGCCGAGCTGTCTGGCCCGACCCTCCTCGGCGACCAAGACGGCAGCAGCACCGTCGCCTTCCAGACTGAAGTTGCCCGCCGTCACCACGCCACCGTCGAGGTAGAGAGCGGGCAGGTCTGCGGCGCCGAGAGCCTCGAGCGCCAGGAGGACGTTGTCGTCGAGCGGTTGGGCTGCTGCAGCCCGGCCGCGGACCGGCGGGTGGGATCCGCCGGCCCTCCGGGCCCGGTCTGGACCGGGCGCGGGGGCGCTACGCCCCCCGCCTTGGGGCCCCCCGCCAGCACCCGGCACCACGATGAAGGGTGTTGCATCCGGTTGGGCCTCCGCCGCCTTACGACCGCTGGCGGCAGCCCACCGGTCCAGCATGGAGCGCGTGAGACCCCGGGCAGCGGCAAGGCGTTCAGCCGCCAAGCCAGGGGGGAGGAACCCGCCCGTCGCCTGGTACCGCTCGGCCAGGCGCCTGCCGACGGGTTTACCGGTGTTGGGCTGGGCCAGGGCGGCCCCCAAGGGGACAAGGGACGTCATCTCCGCCCCTCCGGCGATGACGAGCCCGCAGCTCCCGGCCAGAACGGACTGCGCCGCCCAGTGGACGGCACGGGCGGAGCAGGCCCCGTCACCGCCGACGGTCACAGCCGGCACCGACTCGGGCCAGCCGGCAGCCAACACGGCCCGCCGTCCCAGGTCAGCGGCCTGGGCACCGACGTGGGACGCGCAGGCCCAGACCACGTCGTCGATGTCGGCGGCGTCAGCCCGTGCACGTTGCAGCAACCTGGACAACGCCTCGGCCGACAGGTCCACCGGGTGCCAGTGCGAGAGGGTACCGTCGCGGCGCCCGTACAGCGTCCGCAGTGCTTCGACCACGACGGCGCGGCGCCCTTGGCCATCCTCGGGGCCTGGGCCGGCCGGGAGCCGGCCGGTCGTGGGACGGCTGCGCTCAGCCATGGCCAGCGGCCGTCACGGCCGTCACGCCTGGGCGGTCGTCAGTGCACGCCGACGCCGACGAGCCTCCCGACCAGGTAGGTGACACCGGCAGCGAGCATACTTACGGCCAGCTGGCGCAGGGCGCTGCGCCAGGCGGAGCGGCCCGTCGCCTGGGCCAGCAGCACTCCGATGATGATCGTGGCCACCACTACCAGGCCGATGGAGGTGAGGGTGGCGGTGCCTCCAGCCAGGAAGAACCACGGCACCAGAGGCACGATCGCACCCACGGCGAAACTGATGAACGACGAGACCGCCGCCGGGTAGGGCGAGGATATGGCGGACGGGTCGACGCCGATCTCCTCGCGGGCGTGGGTCTCCAATGCCAGCTCGGGCGTACGCATCATCACCTGTGCCAAGGAGGCGGCTGCGTCAGCCGTGAGGCCGCGCCGCTGGTAGACCTGCGCCAGCTCCTCGAGCTCGGCCTCGGGGTCGAGCCGCAGTGCCCGGCGCTCGATCTCCAGCTCACGGTGCAGCAGCTCCCGCTGGGCGGACATCGACACGTACTCGCCCGCCGCCATCGAGAAGGCTCCGGCCAGAAGTCCTGCGAGGCCGGCGAGGCGGACATAGGAGGCCCCCGGCTGAGCGCCGGCCACTCCCAGGATCAACGACACGTTGGTGACGAGGCCGTCGCTCGCCCCGAAGACCGCCGCCCGGGCCGCCCCACCCTGGACGTTGCGGTGGTGGTGCTCGGTCGAAGGGTGCAGCTCGGCGGTCCCAGGGTCACCGTCACGGGTGGTCTCGCTCATATGACAGCTATCACGGCGATCAGGTTGAACATGCCATGCGCGACCATACCCGCACCGAGCCGGCCGGTCAGTTTGGCGGTGTAACCGAGGACCGCTCCGAAGAGGAAGAGGGCGCACACGACCGATACGTTGCCCAACCCGCTCGCCTCACCCAGGTGTGCCAGGGCGAAGAGGCCGGCCTGTGCCCACACCGCCCCGTGGCCGCCCAGGCGCGCT
>JAKACE010000001.1 GCA_021821705.1 Actinomycetes bacterium
CGGCGCAGCCCTGGGTGTCGGCAACGGCTTCCTAGTGGCCGTCGTAGGGATACCGCCGATCATCACCACGCTCGCCACACTCACCATCTACGGCGGGCTGCAGTTCATCTTCACCTCCGGCCAGGAAGTGGTCAGCATCCCCACCAGCTACAACAACCTGGGCAGCGCCGACGTCGTGCCCGGGGTCCCCTGGTTGCTCGTCATAGGCGCGGCCGTGGTGGCGGGCGCCTACCTGATGTTGACCAGGACGGTAGCGGGCCGGTCCGTCTACGCCATCGGCAACAATGCCGACGCCGCCTTCAGGGCCGGCCTGCCCGTGCGGCGGGTCATATTCGCAACCTATGTGATCTCCGGTGCTCTGGCCGGCCTGGCCGGCCTCATCTACCTCTGCCACACCGGCTCAGCCGATGCCACCAGCGGGACCGACAGCAACCTCAACCTGACATCCATAGCGGCCGCGCTCATAGGGGGCACGACACTGCGGGGCGGCCGTGGCAACCCGGTCGGAGGGGCACTGGGCGCCGTCTTCCTGTCAGTGGCCCTTACAGCCATGGTCTTCGCCAGGATCCCCCCGATCTGGGAACCCGCCGGTGTCGGCGTCCTCATCCTCTTGGCGGTGATGGCCGGAGGTGAGGGCACCCACGTCCGCAGGATGCTCCAGTCTGCCGGAGGAACGCGGCGATGAGCGTCGTGGCGGGAGCTACGCAGGCGGCGCCCCGCCCCGAGCCCGCACTGCGCCGCCTCACCGCCGGTTCGCAGGACCGGGCCTGGGTCGGTGCGCTGGCGGTCCTGCTCGTCGCCGAGGTCGTGTACTTCTCGATCACCGTGAGCGGCTTCTGGGGCGGAGGCACGGGCATGCTCTCGCTGTCGGAGCAGTTCCTGGACATCGGCCTGATAGCGCTTGGTGAGACGCTGGTCATCCTGGCAGGAGAAATAGACCTGTCGGCTGGGGCGATGTCGAGCCTGGTCGGCATCGTGATGGCCGAGCTCTGGCAGCAGGGCTTGAACATCTGGGTCGCCACGGCGCTCGCACTGCTCGTGGGCGCTCTCGGTGGAGCGCTCAACGGCCTGCTCGTGACCCGCTTCGGGATCGACTCCCTGCTCGTCACCCTGGCGACGCAGTTCATCCTGAGCAGCGTGGCCACCGCACTGGGGGGAGGGTCCCCCCCGTACGGGTTCCCAAAGTCATTCGTCAACCTGGCCGGTACCGGGACCGTCGGGCCAGTCCCCTACCAGCTGATAGCTTTTGCTGTCGTCGCAGCCGTAACCGGCCTCGGAGTATCACGTACCCGCTACGGCCGTGGCCTGGTACTGACCGGCTACAACCGCGCCGCCGCCCGCTACAGCGGGACGAACGTCCGCCGCACCCTCATGTGGTCGTTCGTCGCTTCCGGCTTCCTGGCCGGGCTCTCGGGGATCATGGTCTCGGGGTTCTACAACGCCGCCCGCGACGACATCGGCGACTCACTGCTGCTGCCGGCCATCACTGTCGTGGTGCTGGGGGGCGTTGACATCTTCGGCGGCAGGGGCCGGATGCTCGGCGTGGTGGTGGCCACGTTCGTGCTCGGCCTGTTGACTCAGGGCCTACTGGTCGCCGGCGACAGCTCGCTGACGGCCACCATGGTCACCGGGATCGTCCTGGTGATGTGCCTCGTGCTCAAGATCATGCTGAACCGCCGTAGCGGAACGAGCCTGCGCCAGCTGCTCACCCGCCGGTTCAGCTCGATCACCCGCCCGCCACCGACCCGGCTGGGCGGGGAGACCACCTCTTAGAAGACGACCGAGGACGCACGAGGGTGGAGCGCGGCCGCGCACCGGCCGCGCCAGGGTCGACCGGCAAGACAAACGCCTCGCAAGGCGAGGCTCAAAGAAGGAGGGAACCAGAAGTGCAGCTGCCCACTATCAAACCCCGGCTCCGTGCCCAGCGCAGACTTGCCGCCATGGCTGCGGCGATCGCCATGGCCGGCACCGCTGCGTTCGCAGTCGCGCCGGCCACGTCCAGCGCCAGCGGCATGATCAAGGTCGCCATCGTGCCCAAGCTGCTCGGGCTGCCCGTGTTCGAAGCCAACGTCAAGGGAGCCCAGGAGGTGGCCGGCAAGCTCGGTATCGCGCTCAAGTACACGGCACCGGCGACCGCCTCGGCCGAGGGCCAGGTGTCGATCTTCAACAGCCTGATAGCCCAGCACTACAACGTCATAACCCTGTCCGCCGATGACCCGACGGTCCCTGCCCCGGTGCTCGAGAAGGCGATGAAGGCCGGCATCCAGGTCGTGAGCTTCGACTCTGACGTACTGCCTGCCGCCCGTGACTTCTTCGTCCAGGACACCGCTTACAACACCATCGCCCAGGGCGTCATCAATGCAACCGAGAAGTTCACGGGGCCCAAGGCCGATATCGCCATAATGTCCTCGACTCCCGACGCCACCATCCAGCTGGCATGGATCGCGGCCATGAAGTCGTACATCAAGGCCAAGTTCCCCCACCTCAACATCGTCACCATCGGGTACGGCCAGTCCAACCAGGCGACGTCGCTGACCCAGGCCGAGGACATCATCCACTCCTACTCCAACGTCAAGGCCATCCTGCCAATCGACGGTGCCGCGGTCGTCGGCACGGCACAAGCAGTGGCCGCCCTGCACGAGGCAGGCAAGATCGGCGTCTTCGGCATCGGCGACCCGCTGCCCAACCGCACCTATTTCGCCAACGGGTCGCTGCAGGCGCTGTTCCTGTGGAACGAGGTCAACCAGGGCAAGCTTGTCATGCTCGTCGCCAAGCTGGCATACGAGCACAAGATCCACGCCGGTAGCACGTTCAGCGGCGCTCCCGTCGGCCTGCCCGGCACGTTCAGCGTCGCCACGGCAAGCAGCAAGATCACCGGGGCCACCAGGAACACGATCATCTTCTCGAAGCCCCTCGAGTTCACAAAGGCCAACTACAAGAACTTCGACTTCTAGCCCGGGCCGGAGCGTTCCCCCGCAGGGTACGGGCGGCCTGTCGAGCCGCCCGTACCCTCCTCCAACGGCACCGTAGCGGTACAGCGACCTTACGGCGCGCCGGTAGCATGACCGGCGCCGGCCGGCCTACGGCGGCAGGAGGGAGCAAAGTGCGGATAGGCATCCTGGGGATGGGGCGCATGGGCCAGGCCCTGGCCGGCCGGCTGCTCGAGCAGGGCCACGACGTGACCATCTGGAACCGGTCACCCGGCAGGGCCCCCGAACTGGTCGGTGCGGGCGCCAAGGAGGCCGTCGACGTGGCCGGGGCGACATCGGGCGCCGAGGTGGTCATGACGAGCCTCGCCAACGACGAAGCCGTCCGCCAGATCGCCCTCGGCACGCAAGGGGTGCTCGGCTCGCTCGGAGCCGGGGCCGTGTACGCCGACACCTCCACCGTGTCGGTCGGCTTGGCGGAAGAGCTCGGCAAGGCCAGCGAGAGCTACGTTGCCATGCCCGTGCTCGGCCCTCCATCAGCCGTCCGCAGCGGCCAGGCCACTTACCTGGTGGGGGGAAGCGACCAGGCTGCCGGGGTGCTGGGACCACTGTTCCCCGGCCTCTCGCCCAGGCACATCCGCTACCCTGCGCCCGCCAGGGCCAGCGCCGCCAAGCTGACGGTCAACCTCCTTCTCCTGGACGGCCTCGCGGCGTTGGCCGAAGCGTTCGCCGCGGGCCGGGCCGGCGGGCTCGGTGACGACGACATGCGGGTGCTGCTCACTGACAGCCCGATGCTGGCGCCAGGCCTGCGGAACCGCTTCGAAGGGGTCCTCACAGGCGACCAGGGCGCGTGGTGGACGGCCGCGCTCGGGGCCAAGGACGCACGCCTGGCCGTCGAGCTGGCGGCGACGGCGGGCAGCGACCTACCCGTGACCAGCACCGTCCAGGCCAGCTACGAGCGGGCCGCCGCCGCCTACCCGGACGCAGACATCGCCGCGATCGGGCGCCTCTACCGCCGATGAGCTGTTCCCAGCGCCGCAGCCGGCTTCGGCGACCGCTGCCGGCCGGCACCGCAAGTCCGGCCTAGAGTGACGACCGTGCAAGAGACAGCGGTTTTCAGGGGAGTCGGCGTCGCCCTGCTCACCATCTTCGAGGACAACGGGGACCTGGCGGCCGCGGCAACCGCCGAACTGGCCGCCCGGCTCGTCGAGTTGGGCGTAGCCGCCGTCGTCGTGGCCGGCACGACCGGCGAGGCGGCAGCCCTGGACCCGGACGAGCGGGGCGCGCTCCTGACCGCGGTCAAGGCCACCGTCGGCACCGTACCAGTGATCGCCGGCACTGGGGCGCCCTCGGCGCGCCAGGCCGTCCGCTACACCGAGCAGGCCCGCGACCACGGCGCAGACGCCGTCCTGGTCCTGTCCCCCCCCGGTACTGCTGCCGACCCGCGGACATACTACGAGCAGGTGGTGGCGGCGGCAGGGGGCATGCCCGTGCTCGCCTACCACTTCCCGCAGGTGTCGGCGCCTGGTATACCCCTCCCGGCCCTGGAGAGCCTGCCCGTGTCCGGGCTCAAGGACTCGAGCGGGGACCCGGGCCGCCTGCTCGAGACACGCCGCACATGGCCGCTACCCCTCTACGTCGGCTCGTCGGCTCTGGTGGGGATGGCAGGCGACATCGGTTGTGCTGGGGCCATCCTCGCCCTCGCCAACGCCGAGCCTGAGCTGTGCGTCGACGCGTTCGCAGGCGAGCCGGGGGCTCAGCTCAAACTGGCCGGCCCCCGCAAGGCAGAGGAGCGGTTCCCTGGCGGCATAAAGGAGCTTGTCAAGACCCGGTTCGGTTACCCGGCCACCTGCAGGCTGAGCTGAGCAGCCGAGCCGAACGGCTGAGGCTTCAGCCTCATGACGGGGTCCCTTCGCCGGGCCCGCCGGAGCGGGCCAGCCACTGCTTGAGGCCCTCGGCGTTGCTGTGGATACCGTTGAGCGCCTCGAGGCGTTCGCGCTGTTGAACGGGCAGCGCCTGGATCCCGGGACCGAACCTGGCACGCAGGGCCTCCTCGACGTCGTTGCCCGCAACCCACGCCGCCAAGGCCAGAGAGGCCCACTCGTTCAGGCCGTCAGCGGCCTCGTCGAGGGCTTCGGTCGGGTTCTCGGCCAACACCCCGAAGTGAGCCAGGGCCAGGACGGAAGGCGACCGGGCGGCGAAACGCTCGAGGCTGCTGAGCGCAAGCGCCAGGTCGAAGTCAGCGGGCGGCGTGGCCGGCCTGAGCGGCCCCGCACCAGGCAGCTTCACTCCGACGGCGTCACCCACGAACAGGGCGCCGGAGCCGCCGTCGTGCAAGGCCATATGGTGCTTGGCGTGACCAGGCGAATGCAGGGCGGTCAGCGTCCGGCCGCCACCCAGGACCACCTCCTCCCCGTCCTCCAACGCCCGCACACGAGCTGCATCGGTCGGTTCGAGGCGGCCGTACAGCCCGTCGAGGGCATCTCCATATACGGTGGCTGCCGATGCCACTAGGCGGGCCGGGTCCACCAGGTGCCTGGCCCCGCGGGGATGCACGTACACCGTAGCGTTCGGGAAGGCGCGTGCCACGTCGCCGACACCGCCTGCATGGTCGAGGTGCACGTGGGTGACGGCGATGCCCGCCAGGTCCCCCGGGCCAACGCCGTGTGCCGCCAGGGCATCGAGCAGGACCGGCACAGAGCTCTGGCTGCCCGTCTCGACCAGGACCGGTGCCGCTCCCTCGACCAGGTAGCCGGCCGTGACGTGGCTCCAGCCGCCGAGACGGGTATCGATCTCCAACACCCCGGGCATCACATAGTGGCCGTCCACAGGTGCAAACTACCCGCGCCGAGCCGCTCCTGGTACCGGAGGCGGGCGGACTTTCCCCCTCAGGCGCCCGGGGCCCGGCCGACCTCGCTGCCGCCCCGGGAGCCGAGAGGGTGAGCTACCGGGGCGGCAAGGTACCTCAGGACGCCTTGCGCATTGCGTCACGGAAGCGGTCGGCCAGGGCCGCCACCGGCCCCAGCATGACGTTGCCTGGCGGAGTGTCGGGGGCGTGCGGGTGCGGGTGCGTGGGTGCCATCGACTTGGCCCGGTCGTACTGCTCACCCATCTTCTCGAGGCGCTCCCGGTCGACCGCTCGCGCCAGCGGGGCGAGCACCGTCCGCTCCTCGGCTTGCGCATGCTCGAGCACGGCGGCCCGCAGCTTGGTCAGGTGGGCGGCGAAATCACGGTCTCCAGCGCCCTTCTTCTCGATCGTGGACAGCAGTTCCTCGGCCTCGGACTGCTCGCTTATCCTGGCGTTGGCGAGCCTGTCTCCATCTGGCAGCTCCTTGCGCACCACCGGGTAGACGATCTCCTCCTCCACTACCTCGTGACGCACGAGATCGTTGGTAAGCGACTGGAAGATGTCCCACCAATCGGACCTGTCCGCCGTGTCGAACCTGGCGAACATCTGGCGCACCTCCTGGTGGTCCTCCAACAGTTTCTCGATAACAGTGGTCTTGCCAGCCATTTCGCAACCTCCTCGGCAGCCAGGCAGCTGCCGCCCAGTGAGTGCCTGCGGGCCCCTAGCCCGTCGAAGTGGGGCCGCCGGCGCCGGTGCGCTCATCGGGCTCCGGTAAGTATTTCCGTACCCCCGGGAACGGAGCGCCTACACATCCACGGGCCGGACCACTCGAGAGGTTTTGCACATGGACGCCCCGTGGTAGTCATCGGGCATGCCAACCAGAGCAGAGATCCCGAGCACCGTCGCCCGGTCGGGCCCCAAGGCTCAGCGACCGGAGACGGGCACCAGACCGGAAAGCTCGGTCCTCTCATGCAAGGGTGCCCCTGCGGCGTCCACGTCGATGCACCGGGGACCGCTGGAGGCGGGTGGCACAACTTCACCTTCACGGGCCCACTGGGCCACGAAATCCGCCGGCTCCCGGCTGAACATCTCCCCGGCTTGCGCGACCAGGCGGCGGCGCAGGGCGGAAGCCTGCGTGACCTCGTCAAGGTACTCGGCGAGCTGGCGGGCGTCGTGGGCGTACACGGACACGCCCGCACGCTCCATCTCTCGGGCGTTGGCCCGACCGTGCCCGGCGATGGGAGCATAACTGACGACCGGCACCCCGCGGGCCATGGCTTCCATGGCTGTCAGGCCCCCGGCGTTCTCGACAACGACGTCGGCGGACGCCACCAGGCGGTCCATGTCGTCGACCCAGCCGAACACGCGGGCGCCCGTCCTTCGCTTGGAGCCTTCGACAAGGGAGCGCCTGAGGGGCTCGTTGCGCCCGGCGACGACCACCGGGAGGAAACGACCGGCGCACGATACGGCCTCCACGGTCTGCTCTACCGCCCCGACACCCCAGGAGCCGGCGACCACGAGCACCACCCTGTCCGCCGGGCCCAGGCCGAGGCTACGCCTGGCGGCGTCCCGGGCCCAGCGCGGCATTCCTCTGAAGGCAGGCCTCACCACCGGCCCGCAGACGACCGGGTTGCGACCACCCATCGCCAGCAACTGCGGGGCCTGGGCGGGATGGAGCAACAGGTGGGCGTCGACAGCCGAATGGGACCACATCCCGTGGACGAAAAAGTCGAGAACGTAGCTGGCTACGGGCACCTCGAGCTCGCCCGAGGCCCGCATCCGCCCGGCGACCTGCGAACAGAGGTGGAAGGACGAGAGCAACAGCCGGGGTTTGTCGCGCTCGACCAACCTGGCCAGGCGCCGGCTGGCCGGCCACGCCAGCGGCAGCAGGCTGGCGCTGGTGTCGGCCCGCGACGACATCTGTGCCCGAAAGGTGAGCTCGTACAACCACTGCGCCCGGCAGGCCATGAACTTGTACAGGCCGGTCAAGCCCGAGCCCCACCCAGGCGGGAGCAGCTCGGAGGTGTCGACGAGCTTGGCTGCCACCCCGCGGCGGTCCAAGCGGGCACCGAGCTCCCGGCCCACCTGGTCGTGGCCCGCTCCCATACCCGCCGTGAGAATGACAACCAGCGGGCGCCGTGCGCTCATACCCCGCCTTTCAGTACGAGCAGGTCACGGTGGCGGTCCACGACAGCCGCCGGCCGCCCGAACCTCGGTAGCACCGCCAGCGCCTCCCCGGGGGCAACCGCTGCCTGCACCCCACCGCTACGGTCAGCCACGACCATCCTCCCTCCCGTTCGACCGGTCCTTGACCCGGCGGCGCTGAGGTTCGACGGTGTACTCCGGCCGCTGGGTAGAGGCATTACCGGCCTCGAATATGCCGAAGCGCGTGAGCAGGGAACCGGTGAAGACGGCCATCCCGCCGGCGGCCCGCCTGGTCCGGCTCCTGCCGCTCGTCGCCGTCAGGGCGGCACCGCAGACCAGGAGCAGCTCCGAGGCGCCCATCAGCATGCCCGCCCTACCTTCGTGGTAGGTCGTCTCAGCCAGGCCCGTCTTCTTCTCCATGGCTTTGGTGAGGCCCAGTTCGGCCAAGCCGGCCAGTGCACCCAAGGGCTTGAGGGGCCCTGACTCGGCCACCGGTGCCAGCGCCAGACCGAGACCGGCTGCCGAAGTGACAGCACTGCTGGCGAAGACGAAAGGCATGACCGTGTGGCCGTCGTGCCATGCCGGAACCGCCGTGTCCGAGATGAGAGCGGCGGTGTAGGTGGCCACGGCCGGCCCGAGAGCAGCGGCACCTGCTGTCGCCATCGCACCGATCGGCTTGACCCGACCGGTCAACTCGGAGATGGCCGCACCGGCGACGGCCGGGGCGAAGCCGGCCAGGAGCCAGGAACCCACGCTCATCGGGGAAGTCACCTTGAAGACCCTCAGCATGTTGAGGAAGCGTCCCCGGCGGCCAAGGTCGTGGACCAGGGCAAAAAGGGACAAGCCGATGGCGCCGGCGTTCACCACCTTGGTGGAGCGTGCCAGCTCACGCCGCCCCGTCAGCTGGGCTGCTGCCGAGACCACAGCGCCGGCTCCAGCCAGGCCGCCGAGAAAGAGATAGCCGGGGATGTCAGGTGCGCCCCAGACCGGCTTGTTGAGGACGGGTAGGTCGTAGTAGCTGCGTGGTGTGGGCTCGCCGCTTCGCTTCCCGCCCCGGCGACCGCCTTCAACACGCAGCGGGGGTGCTCCCGGCCCGTTGGCCCCGGTCATAACCTCGTCGAGAGGGCGCGCCCGACTGGTCCCGTTTGTGGTGGTCGCGTCCACGTTGGGCATCAGCGGGCTCCTCCCTGGTGCCTCCCAGCACCGGCAAACGCCGTACCGACGGCGAGCAGCACCGAAGACGCAGCCACGGCGACCAGCTTCCACATGCTGGGCAGGTCGCGGGTCGTGACCACCGGGTCGGGCGGCAAGCCGTAGACCTCGGGCTCGTCGAGCAGCAGGAAGAAGGCGCCGGCCCCGCCTATGCCGTCAGCCGGGTCGCGACCGTACAGCCGGGCATCGGCCACCCCACGGCTGTGCAACTGCGCCAAGCGGCGGTCAGCCCGCTGGCGCAGTTCGTCCAGCGGGCCGAACTGGATCGAGTCCGTGGGGCAGGACTTGGCACATGCCGGCTCGGCCCCGACACCGAGGCGGTCGTAGCACAGCGTGCACTTCCATACCCGCCCGTCGCCGTGGCGCTGGTCGATGACGCCGAACGGGCAGGCAGGCACGCAGTAGCCGCACCCGTTGCAGATGTCCTCCTGCACCACCACCGTCCCGAACTCGGTCCGGAACAACGACCCCGTCGGGCAGACGTCGAGGCAGGCAGCTTCGGTACAGTGCTTGCACACATCCGATGACATGAGCCAGCGCAGGCCTTCAGCTGCGTCCTCGACTGTCACCGGCCTCTCCGCAGGCCCGTCCCGGCCGGTGACCTGGGCCGCCAGTGGCTTGCGCTGTTCGATGAAGGCGACGTGGCGCCAGGTGTCGGCGGACAAGCCAACCGTGTTGTCATAGGACATCCCCGTGAAGTCGAGCCCGTCCTCGGGGACTCGGTTCCACTCCTTGCAGGCCACCTCACAGGCCTTGCAGCCGATGCACACGGAAGTGTCGGTGAAAAAGCCCATGCGCGGGGGCGCGTCCCGGTAGCCACTGGCGCCGGCTGCGTCCTGACCGTTGTCGAAGCGGTTGCGGGCCGACGCGGCGATGCTCACGAAAGGATCTCCATACCGGTCTCGGGAGTGATGCCGGCTCGCTCCTGGTACTCGCGGACCAGGTCCACCAGGGCCTGGCCGCGAGGCCGCCGCCCGGGGACGATGTCGGCGGTCAGTGCCTTGTCCTCCTGGATGTGGACGTTGGGGTCCAGAGCGATGGACGTGAGGTCGTTCGCCGAATCTCCCTGCGTGTAGCCGTTACGGCCCCAGTGGAACGGCAGGGCCACCTGGTGCACGACCTTGCCGTCGAGGCGCAGAGGCACCATGCGGGGAGTCACCAGCACCCGGGCCTCGATGGCGCTGCGGGCACTGATGATCGTGGCCCACCCGCCGTTCTCCAGACCGCGCTCCTCTGCCAGCTCGGGTGAGACCTCGCAGAACATCTCGGGTTGCAGTTCGCACAGGTAGGCGACACTGCGGCTCATCGCCCCCGCCGTGAAGTGCTCGGTAAGACGGTAGGTCGTCACCACAAAGGGGTACACCTCCGCCCCTTTTTCGTTGCCGCTGGGCGAGTAACGGTTGAGCTGGCGCGAATAGCGCTGGAGCACCGGGCTGCGCTGCTGCTTGTACAGGGGGTTGGCCACGGGCGACTCCTGTGGCTCGTAGTGGGTGGGCAGAGGGCCGTCCACCAGACCTGCCGGGACGAACAGCCAACCCTTGCCATCGGCCTGCATTATGAAGGGGTCGGTACCGGACAGCGCTTCGGCCGACCTGGCACCGACCGGCGCCCGGTAGTAGGGGCTCTTGGTGGCGTCGAAGTCGGCGATGTCGTGGCCGGTCCACAGCGCCTTGTCGTCGTCCCACCACACGAGGGCCTTGTTGTCTGCCCAGGGCTTGCCGTCGGGGTCGGCGGACGCCCGGTTGTAAAGCGCCCGCCTGTTGGCCGGCCATGCCCAGCACCACTGGGCCCCGATCCAGTCCATCTCCTTGTCCGGCTTACGCCTTGCTGCCTGGTTGACACCGTCCGCGTACACGCCGCAGTAGATCCAGCACCCGCACGCCGTGGACCCGTCGTCGTTGAGCTGCTGGTAGGACGCCAGCGGTGAGCCGTCGGCGTCCCATCCGTTGATCTCCGCCAGGACCGCCTCTGCCTTGGGCTCAGCAATGCTGCCCTCGGTCGGGTAGTCCCAGGTCAGAGCCAGAACCGGGGCATCCGTCTCGTCTGTGGAGCCGGCGAGCTTCTGCCTGATGAGCCGGCCCAGGTGGTACATGAACCACAGGTCGCTGCGGGCTTCGCCACGGGGCTCCACCGCCTCGTAGTGCCACTGCAACAGCCGGTTGGTATTGGTGAAGGTGCCGTTCTTCTCGGTGTGCGACGCGGCCGGGAAGAAGAACACCTCTGTGGCGATCTTGTCCGTCTCCAGTTCGCCGGTCTCGATCTCGGGGCCGTCCTTCCACCAGGTGGCCGACTCGATGAGAGAGAAATCCCTCACCACCAGCCAGTCGAGGTTGGCCATGCCGAGGCGCTGCATCTTGCCGTTTGCGGAGCCCACAGCCGGGTTCTCGCCCATCAGGAAATAGCCCTTGCACTGGCCGTCGAGCTGGGCCATAACCGTCTCGTAGGTGCTGTGCGAACCCGTGAGGCGTGGCAGGTAGCCGAAGCAGAAGTCGTTTTCCGGGCCGGCCGCACCCCCAAACCAGGCCTTCAACAGGCTCACCGTGTACTTCTTCATGTCGCCCCAGAAGCCCTTCTCCGTGCCCTCTCCGGCGACGTAGTCGTCGAGGCTCTCGTGCTCATGGGCATGGGGCATGGGCAGGTACCCGGGCAGCAGGTTGAAAAGGGTCGGCACATCCGTCGAGCCCTGGATGCTGGCATGGCCGCGCAGGGCCTGTATACCGCCTCCCGGCCGGCCGATGTTGCCCAGCAGGAGCTGCAGTACCGAGCAGGCCCGTATGAACTGGGCGCCATCACTGTGCTGGGTCCAGCCGACGGCGTAGGCGAACGCCGTCGTCCGGGTAGGCCCGGAGTTGTCGGTGACGGCCCGGCACACCCGCAGGAACAGCTCAGGGGAGACCCCGCAGACCTCCTGCACCATCTCGGGTGTGTAGCGCCGGTAGTGGTGCTTCAAGATCTGGAAGACGCAGCGCGGGTGCGAGAGGGTCAGGTCCCTGACCGGGTCGCCGGTGAGGCCGGCTCCGCCCGAGCCGTGGGACTCGGACCGGCCTGACCGGCTGACCGAACGCCTGTGCTCGCCGTACTGCTCGTCGCGCTTTCCGGACGCCGACTGGACCTCCATGCCCTCGTACTGCCAGTTCTCATTGTCGTAACTGCCTTTTTGGGCATCCAGGCCACAGAAGACCCCGTCCAGGTCCTCAGCGTCGGCGTACCCCTCGCGGACCAGGTGCGAGGCGTTGGTGTAGTGCAGTACGTAGTCCTTGAACCACTTGTCGTTTTCCAGGACGTAGTTGATGATGCCGCCGAGGAAGGCGATGTCCGTGCCCGCCCTTATGGGTACGTGGACGTCGGCCAGGGCGCTGGTCCGGCTGAAACGAGGGTCGACATGCACGACGGTGGCGCCGCGGGCCTTGGCCTCCATCACCCACTGGAACCCGACCGGGTGAGCCTCGGCGAAGCTGGAGCCCTCGATGACGATGCAGTCGGAGTGCTGCAGGTCCTGCATGAACGTGGTGGCGCCACCACGCCCGAACGAGGTCCCCAGGCCGGCGACCGTCGAGGAATGGCACACCCGGGCCTGGTTCTCCACCTGGACCACTCCAAGGGAGGTCAGCAGCTTCTTTATGAGGTAGTTCTCCTCGTTGTCCAGGGTGGCACCGCCCAGGCTGGCTATGCCCATGGTGCGCCGGACGTACTTGCCACCGTCCTGCCACTGCCAGGTCTTACGCCGGGTCTCGATGACCCGGTCGGCGACCATGTCCATGGCCTTGTCCAGCGGTAGGCGCTCCCACTCGGAGCCGTAGGGGCGCCTGTAGAGGACATGGTGGCGCCGCGAGGGGCCCGTCGTCAGTTGCAGGGAAGCAGAGCCCTTCGGGCACAGCCGGCCCCGGTTGATCGGCGAGTCCGGGTCGCCCTCGATGTGCACGACCCGGTCGTCCTTCACGTACACGTTCTGGGCGCAACCGACCCCGCAGTACGGGCAGATCGACTTCACGACCTTGTCTGCGCCGATGGTCCTCGGCTGCAGGCTGGCCGAGGTCGACGACTTTGCAGCAGCACCTCGCCCGAAGAGGTCGCCTTGGCGCAGCTGCCGCAGTACCGGCCAGCGGGTGAGCCGGTTGGGCCCTCTGTTGTTCGGCGCCATCAGCCGGCATCCTCGTCGTCGGGCAATGCTGCTTCGGTCTGGCCGGCCAGGCCCGGGACTGCCGGGCCCTGGTCCCTGGCCTGCCGGTCGCCGGCTGCGTCCGCCAACTTGTCGAGAGGTGCAGCCGGGCCGGCCGCCACCTTGTCGGCGGTCGGGCTGCCGGGGGCGTACGGGTGCGGACGTGTCGGCGCATGGCTCTTGCCGACCAGGAAGTTGCGTCCCAGATCCTCACGCTCCTGGTCGGGCATGGACTCGTACAGACGGAGCAGCACCATGTCCTCGAAGGCAACGTGCCTGCGCAGCGCCAGCGCCAGACGATCGACCGACTCGTCGAACCGGTCTTGCTCAGGCGACATGGCGGCCATGGCCTGGAGCAGGTCCTTGCCCTCCTGCTCCTGGGTGAGCGCGGTGCCCGCCAAGCCGTCCCCGTCGGGGAGCACCCTGCGGACAGCCGGCCAGAGGTACTCCTCCTCCATGGTCTCGTGGGCCGAGAGGCGCACCCGGACCATGTCGACGATCGAGAAGCGCTGCTGCAGCTGGTCCGGCCGGCCGCCCTGGCGCACACCCGGGACCGCCTCGAGCTCCGCTAGCAGGTACTTGACCTGGTTGTGGTCCCAGCCGACGACCGACACGATGTCAGTGGTGCGCCCCTCGCCTTGCACCGGCGGTGGCTCCGCCGTGCGGGCCGCGGCCGCCCGCTGCATCTGCGCGTCGGCCGAGGCCCTCCTTCTCATCCACTCCTCAACAGACCCGTCCCGCTCCGGCACGCTCGTGGGAGGGTTGGCCAAGTGCTGGGTACTACCGTCCAGGAGCCCCTCCACCCTCCGCCCTGGCTCGGGCCCGATCTCGGTGCTGGCGTCCGCCGGCGTGCCGGTGGCGATCATGTAGGCCTGGCCGGGGGGCACTCCGAGTTCGTGTCCCGCTTCTTCGTAGGTGCGGCCGGCACGTACCAGCTCCAGCACCTGGCTCCTGGTGGGCACCTCGGTGTTTCTCCCTGTATGTTGCCCGCCGTGCCTCCCGCCCCGCCCAGGGCGGTTGGCGTCCCGGCCCAGCGGCCGGAAGCGAGCGGCTCTTAGCTACTACCCCCGCCGGCGCTGGCCAAACAGGCCTGGCGTGAGGGAGCGTCCAGGCGCGGGGGTAGCCCCGCCGCACCGCAGGGTACAGCCCATATGCCATACCGCCGGCCAAGCCAGAGGAGCCTGTCCCACCGCGATGAGCGACGTCCTGCACATGCCCGCCGAGAAGTTCGGTGAGGTCGTCGGGGGGCCGGCGCGGGCACGGGTCGTGGCGCTGCTCGCGGCCGTGATGGCCCTGGAGAGCGCCGACAACGGCACTGTCGGCGCGGTGGCAGCGCAACTCGAGCGGACCTTCCACATTGGCAACACCGAGCTCGGCCTGCTGCTCACGGTCAGCTCGCTCATAGGCGCCGCCGGGTCCCTTCCCATGGGTGTGCTCGCCGACCGTGCCCGGCGCTCCAGGGTCCTGGTGGTGACGGTGGTTTTCTGGGCTGTCGCCACCGCCGCCTCCGGCATGGCTCAGTCCTATCTCATGTTGTTGTTCACCCGGCTGGCCCTGGGCTTGGTCATAGCGGCGGCGGGCCCGATCGTCGCTTCGCTGACCGGCGACCTGTTCCCGGCCCGGGAGCGCTCCCGGATCTACGGGATGGTGCTCACCGGCGAGCTCATAGGCGCCGGTGTGGGCCTGGTGGCGGCCGCCGACATTGCCAGCTTCGCCGGGTGGAGGGCGCCGTTCTTCTTCCTGGCCGTTCCCAGCCTGGCGCTGGCGTACGCCCTGCACCGGCTGCTGCCGGAGCCGGCCCGCGGTGGCCAGAGCTGGCTACGGCCCGGCGACGAGGAGATAAGGACGGCCGAGGACGTGGAGCGCGAGGGAGGCGATCCCTCGCCGCCGACCCAGGCCGACGCCGGGGTGCCGGCCGGTGAGTTGGTAGGCGAGGTGCGCGACCAGGCCCGCAGGCGCAGGGACGTAGAGGCCCGGCCCGGCCTGGTCCTACGGGAGGACCCCGAGAAGATGCGCCCGTGGGCGGCAGCGCGCTACATCCTGTCCATCCCCAGCAACCTGGTGCTCATCGGGTCGTCGGTGCTGGGCTATTTCTTCCTGGCCGGTCTGCGCTCTTTCGCTGTCCTTTTCGCCGAGGCACGCTTCCAGGTCAGCGAAGGCATCGTGACGCTGATGTTCCTGCCGATAGGTGCCGGCGCCATCTTCGGGACGCTGTGGGGGGGCCGCCTGGTCGACAAGATGATCCGCCGGCACAAGATCGACGCCCGGGTGCGCGTTGCCGGGTTCGCCTTCATCGGCGCCTCGCTGGCCTTCCTCCCGGGCCTGGCAACCTCGGTCGTCTTCGTGAGCATCCCTCTCTACACCGTGGCCGCCGCCTTCCTGACGGCGCCCAACCCGGCCCTCAATGCCGCTCGCCTCGACGTTGTGCCGTCGCGGCTGTGGGGCAGGGGCGAGGCCGTACGGACGTTCGCCCAGTCCGTGCTGGAGGCCTTCGCCCCCCTGCTGTTCGGTTACGTCTCGTCGCTCTTCGGCGGCCCGCACGCCAGCTTTGGCAACGGGGTGGGCCCGGGGAACGGGGGGGGTGCGGTCTCGCCCGCCGTCGGCACCGGCCTCGAGTACACCTTCATCATCATGCTGGCGCCGCTGCTGGCCTCCGGGGGCCTTCTGGTCTTCAACAGCAGGTCATACCTCAGAGACGTGGCCACAGCCGATGAGTCCGAGAACATGGACTTCCGTCACGAACGGCCCTACAGTCAGAGCAGGGAGGGCGACGCGTGATCATCAGCGTTATCCTCGCGCTACTGGCGGCCGTTTCGAACGCCGGCTCGAACGTCCTGCAACGCAAGGCCAACGCACAGGAACCGGCCGAACGCAGTTTCTCCCTGCGCATGATCTGGGACCTACTGCACCGTCGGACGTGGTTGCTCGGGATCGTGTTCATCACTGCGTCCTTCGCCTGCCAGGCCGGGGCTCTGGGTACAGGCGAGCTGGCCATGGTGCAACCCCTGATCATCCTGGAGCTACCACTGACCATGGTGGCGGGCAAGCTTTTCCTCGGCTCCGAGCTGCACCGCTACGAGTGGTTCACGATTGCGCTGCTCACAGCCGGCCTCGGAGGCCTGGTCGGGTCGCTGCAGCCCCACGGGGGGCGTTCGCAGGCCGGCACCCTGG
Organism: Actinomycetes bacterium; assembly: GCA_021821705.1. GTDB lineage: Bacteria > Actinomycetota > Acidimicrobiia > Acidimicrobiales > Palsa-688 > JAJZMF01. Next base: position 16,463 of record JAKACE010000001.1, read on the forward strand.
CGTGGGCCGTCGGCATCGGGGCGACCGTCGCACTGGTGGCCTGCCTGGTCACGGCAGCACGCAAGCGGCGCGACGAGGTGCGGGCGGGGCTGCTCGGCGCGGGGGCAGGCATCACCTTCGGCCTGACGGCCGCCCTGATGAAGGCCACGACCGGCCAGTTCGACCACGGCCTGGTGCATGTCTTCACGACGTGGCCCCTCTACGCGATGGTGGGAGGCGGGGCCGTCGGTATGTTCCTCGTCCAGAACGCCCTCCAGGCCGGGCACCTTTTCGCCGCCCAGCCCGGCATCTCGTTGCTGGATCCTTTCACCTCGATCGGCTGGGGGATCGTCGCGTTCCAGGAGGACACCACCCACGGCCTGTTGCTGGTCTTGGCCGGGGTGTCGGCAATGTGCATGGTCGTCGGTGCCGTGCTTCTCAGCAGGTCTCCCGTCCTTCAGGGAGCCCAGCAGCAGGACAGTGAAAGCGGCGGGCGCAACGACGGCGAGCCCACCTCCTCCACTGCCGGCCCGCAGAGCCCGGGCCCCCAGCGGGTGCCTTCGCAAAGCTGAGGCGTTACGACCTCAGTTTGCCCGCTGCCAACGTTTGCCGCCGCAACCAACGCATAGACAAGAAGCATCCGCCGCTGCGGCCCAGGCCAGGGCAGCAAAGAGGTCGGCCAGCCGGTGCGGGCGTAGACGAGCGACGCCGGCCCACCCGATGCCGGGGTCAGGCCACATCCGCCGGCTCACCCCTGGTCATGGCCACCAACTGCTCGTAGGTGGTGGCGAACACGGCGTGCGGGGTGCCGGCTGCCGCCCAGATGGTCGGGTGGGCGGCCAGATCCACGTCGACGAGCGCCCGCAGCGGCGACGGGTGCCCGACGGGGGCCACCCCGCCTATGGGCTGGCCGGTGGCCGCTCGTACCTCGGCTCCGGTCGCTCGCCGCACCGGCCCCAGGCCGAGCCTGGCCTCGACCTTGGCCGTGTCCACCCTGTGGGCGCCACTGGTCATCACGAGCACGGGCGTCGTGCCGGCGATGAACACCAGGCTGTTGGCGATGGCACCGACCTGGCAACCCAACGCCGCCGCCGCCTCCGGCGCGGTACGGGCCGAAGCGCCCAGTTCGACGACCTCCGACGACGGAGCGACTCGGGACAGGACGTCGGCGACCGCTCTGACATTCGGGTGCACGGACCGATCCTGCCACGGCCGGCCGGCCCTGTGCACCCGACGCCGGGGGCGGGCCCGTCAGGGCGTGATGCCGGCGGCTGCGCAGGCCGCCGCGCTGGCATAGGGCGCAGCGCACAGCTGGGTGACGGGAACGAACTTGTCGGCGATGACCGTGCTGTTCATGTTGGAGGTCGTGACCCACTCCGGCTTCAAGAGCACGGAGGGCACCGCCACGTGGGCCGTGGTGTCCTCGGTGCTGCCGTTCACCAGCGCTGCCGGCGGGGTCATGCCGGCGCGGGCGTACACCGCAACGGCCGCTGCGGCCTGCGCCTCGAGGTAGATCGGTTTGTAAACAGTGCCGCACTGGTAGCCGTCGAGGATGTTCCCCAGGCCGGTCAAGGTGGCGTCCTGGCCCGTCACGGGGAACGACTTCGCCTTTATGCCCTTGGTCTGGAGGTACTTGATGATCGGCGCACCGTTCTCGTCGTTGGGCATCAGCAACGCGTTGATGCCCGGGTGGGCCGTGTACTGCTGCTCGAACTCGGTCAGGGCGACACTCGGGGTCCAAGTACCCGCCGGTTGGCCGGCGTCGGTGTACTTCCCCGATTTGAACAACGGGTTGAGCACAGACCAATAGCCGTTGTAGAAAAGGGTGGCGTTGTTGTCGGTCGGCGCTCCGCGCATGACGAGTACGTCGGGTTTGGCGACGTGCCACTGCTGGACGCAGCTGACCAGGCCCTGGCCGAGCAGTTTGCCTACCTGCACGTTGTCGAAGCTGACGTAGTACGAGCGGCTGCCGCCGAGCGTCAGCCGGTCGTAGTCGACGACGGCCACCCCGTGCGCCTTGGCGTAGGACTCGACCTTGGCCCCGACACCAGAGTCCAGAGGGCACAGTATGATGACCCTGTCACCGTCGGTTACGTCCGCTTGGGCGTCCGCGTACATGGTGGAGTCGCTGCCGTGAGCGTTGACGACGGAGAACTTCGTTATCCCGGCCTTCTGCAGGGCCTCGGTGAGGTACGGCGCATCGAACTCCACCCATCGCGTCGACGAGATGGTATCGGGCATTATGACGCCGACCCCACCTTTGCCCTTGGCCGCGATCTTGCGCAGCAGGCTCATGGTGCTGAAGTCGAGCTTGAACGAACTGGCGGAAATGCCGCCGGTAGAGCCGGCAGGGGTCGTCGAGGCCGGCACGGTGGTGGCCGCGGCCGTTGTGGTGGCCGCCTTCGCCGTCGTCGTGGTCGCGGCCGCTGTGGTGCTGGTGGCAGCCGCCACTGTGGTGCTCGTGCTCCCTGTGGCCGTATTGGCCTTACCGCTCCCACAGCCGGCTGCGACCAGGGCAATGACGGCGCTGGACGCCACGGCCAAGGCCCTGCGCCTGTTGGTGATGTGCATTTGTCGCCTCACTTTCCGTCGGGCCTGTGGCCCGCCCGTTTGCTTTTCGATATGGCCGCGCCAGGCGCGTCGGCCGGCGGAGGTACCGCCGGCGCTCGGATGGCACGACGCCCCTCCGTGGGCCGTAATCCTGTTGCGAAGAACCGGGGACCGCGGTCCGGTTGGGCTCCGGCGCCACCCGAGGGTCGGTGACGGCACCGGAGCCAACCGTCGCCGGCTGGGGAAGGCCGCCGGCCGCGGCGGGTGCCAAGCGAGAACACCCGTGCCGGGCCAACTGAGGGGGGCCATCAGTGAAGCGGCCGTGCCCGCAGTCCGGGCGCCGTGCCCGCCGCAGGGCGGCGAGGAGGGATGGCTGCACGCCCGCCACCACTCAGATGGTGACCGCCCGCCTGTGGGTTACCGCGTCCACCGTCACGGCCACCATCAGCACTAGGCCGGTGATGACGAACTGGAGGTACGCGCTCAGTTCCAGCAGGGCCATGCCGTTGACGATGCCGGCTATGACAAGTCCCCCCACCACCCCGTGTATGACCTTGCCGCGCCCGCCGAACAGGCTGGTGCCACCGATGACGGCGGCAGCGATGGAATAGAGCACCAACTGGCCACCGTCAACGCTGGTGGCGACCCCGCGGAACTGCCCGGCGATGAGCAGGCCGGCTATCCCGCCGTTGAGCGAGCACAGGGTGAACGCCAGGGTGCGCACCCACCTGGTGCCGATACCGGCCCGGCGGGCGCCTTCGGTGTTGCCACCGATGGCGTAGACGTAACGGCCGACCTTGGTCCGGTTGAGCAGCAGGCTCCACACGAGCAGGATCCCCAGGACCTCGAGGACAAACCATGGCATCCCCCGGATGGGTGCCACCGCCAGTACTCCGCGGTTGGCATTGACCAGGAGGGCGAGCAGGGCGCCGGCGGCAGCGACGGCCGCGATCTTCATGGCCGTCAGCCCTGCCGGCGGGGCCACCAGGCCGCTGGCGCGCCGGCGGTTGTCGCGCCTCCAGAGAAAGAGGCTGTAGGCGACGACCAGCCCACCGACGATGACCCAGGTGAGCGCCAGGTTGGTGATGTAACCGGTGGCGAAGTCGTTGAACAGGTTGTCGTTTATCGGCACAGTGCCGCCGTTGCCGAGCACCAACAACAATATCCCCTGCCAAGTGAGGAACCCGGCCAGCGTCACCACGAACGATGGCAACCCGAGACCCGTGATCAGGAGGCCCTGTACGAACCCTATGGCGGCGGTGGTGGCCAGCGCGGCAACGATCACGACGGCCAGGGGGAGCGGGTGTGTGGCGGCGAGCATCTCGGCCGCGACGGCACCGCCCAGCAGGCCGACGTAACCGACCGACAGGTCGATCTCCCCCAGTAGCAGGACGAATACGATACCCATGGCCATGACCATGTAGATCGAGCCCTGCTGCAGGAGGTTGACGAGGTTCTGGGCCGTGAGGAAGTGGCCGTTGTTGACTTCGAAGATGGTCGAGATGATGACGAGACCGGCCACGACCGGCAGCAGGCCGCTGTCACCGCCGCGTACGCGCGCCATGTAGGCGCGCAGGTACACCGGCAACGAGACGACTCCCGAGGCCTGGGTTGCCCGGAGCGTTCCTCCTGCCTGCACCCCAGCCGCGTCCTGGTCTTGCGGCTCGTCGGCGACAGCCGCGCCGGCAGCCGGCGTATTTGGCGCCCCCGAAGACGTTCCCTGCGACAATGTCATGCTCCCTGTCCTTGCGCGAGGGTGGGGACCGGCCGGCTGGTGGTCCCGGTGGTGACGAGGTCGACGACCATCTGGCGATCGAGGTGCGCTGCCGGTATCGAGGCCACCATGCGGCCCAGGTACAGTACGGCGATCTGGTCGCACACGGCGAAGACGTCGTTGAAGTTGTGCGACACGAAGATGACCGCCAGGCCGCGTTCGGCCAGCCGTCTGGTCAGGTTGAGCACCATGGCGGTCTGAGCGACCCCGAGCGCGGCCGTCGGCTCGTCCATGATGACCAGCTTGGAGTTCCACATCACGGCCTTCGCCACCGCCACCGCTTGGCGCTGGCCGCCCGAGAGCGACGCGACGGCCTGGCGTACCGAACGCACCGTGGTGACGTTCAGACTGGCAAGGGTCTCGACGGCCGCCGATTCCATGGCGTTCTCGTCCAGCAGGAAGCGGCGCGTGATCTCACGGCCGAGGAACATGTTCTGGACGATGTCGAGGTTGTTGCAGAGGGCCAGGTCCTGGTAGACGGTCTCGATCCCGAGTGCCGCCGAGTCACGCGGGCTGCGGATGTGGACGGGCCTGCCTTGCCAGTAGATCTGCCCCGAGTCCGGCGGGTGTATCCCGGCGATCGTCTTCAGGGTCACCGATTTGCCGGCGCGGTTG
>JAKACE010000272.1 GCA_021821705.1 Actinomycetes bacterium
GAGCAGCTGCTCGGGGGGCTTTTGCTCCACTGTGTAGCTTCCCTTGCCCTGGCCGTTCCGGAAGGCGTAGGTGATCTTGAACGTCGCCCTGGGCTCTTTGGCAACTGCCGTTTCGAGTTGTCGCAGTTTGGACTGGGCACTCGCCGGTGAGGGCTTTGACGAGGCGACAGCCGCCGGGATGACGGAGGAGAGCGCCATAGAGGTGGCAACAACCCCGGTAATAGCAGCCGTCAGTGGCCGTGGGCTCTGTCCGTGTGATTTCACTGCTGTCACAGTTCCTCCTTGGAATGTACGATTGAGTGCCTGGTGGCATAGGCCTGTTGTTGGATTGTTCGTAAACCCTGCTATTGCGGTCGGCGGTTGCTAGTCCTTCCTCATGACGAGCCGGAGGGCGCCGCTCGCCGTGCAGCTGACGAGCGACATCGCTAGGCACGGGTGAGCAGTGAGCGGCGCCGTTGCCACGTACTCCGGGCCTCGGTGCACCTTGCAGGGGGGCCTCCTCGTAGTCGTGGGCCACGATGGCGCCGTGGTGGTGGTCGGCGGCGAGCAGACAGCGTAAGACTGCCGCACAAACCCCCCGGGTGCTTTGAACTCGAATTGCCCCACGAGGCCGGGCCCCGGAGCCCGCCAGGTGAACGAGGTCGGCGGACCGATGGTGAGCGTCATGGGAAGGGGACCACCCTCCAGGCCCGTTCCTCCCATGGGGAACCCATGGCACATCACTTCGGAGTGCCCGACTTGGTGCCCTTGCACGGTCACCCGGATGGCATGATCCGAGGTGTCGACCTGGGTCGAAGGAACGCTCAGGGTGATTGTGGATTTCACGTCCGCAGGACTACAAGGGATGTGCATGTCGATGGTCCATGTGATCCAGCCCGAGCCGCTGAGCGTGTAGGCCGTCTTTGGTGGTGTCTTCACCCTGACCTTTAGTGTCGTCGTGGTCGTTGACACGGGCGCTGCTATGGCGGTCGCCGGCGATAAACCCATCACCGCCAAGGGCAAGACCAGCAACGCTGCCCCGCTGCGGGCGCACCTCCGCCATCTGCCATTACCTCTATCGCCTTTATGTGCACAGTGCATGAGGTTGACCTCCTGTTGAGCGACACCAGAGTGGTCGTTTTCAACTCGGCACAGCGGGCACTCGGTTGAGCCGCTGCACGATGTTTCCCGGTGGTCGACGCGCGTTCTTCTCCTGGTAATTGCCATACCAGCAACTGCTCCTGTCCGAGGTTCGTCGCCTCGGGCGAGACGTGACTGCAACGGGATTCAAGTCCTTGCCCGTTCAGCACCTCCCTGTCGGGTGAAGCGCCGCGGGGGCGGCGATAACACACCCCGACTGTTGAGCGACTCCCACGATTGGCACAGCGACGGGCCTAGCAGCCTCCTGGGGTGAAAGACGACCTGGCCGTCCCGGCGTGGCTGGCATCGGCCCCAGGGGTGCCGCCCAAGCTGTCGGGCGTTGCCAAACGGCAAGGCCATGAGCGGCGCGCAGCCGGTCGAGGCCGGTGTAGAAGCGGCCGAGCGCCGGCCCTACCGGCGCGTGCAGGCGGGCAATGGCGGCCAGGCGCTCGGTCCAAGGCGAACGTGAAGCGCTCTTGCCGCCCGACGTCGCGGCGCTGGACCTCATCGAAAATCCTCAGGATCGACGCGAAGGCGCCGCCCAAGAGCTCCCGCGAGACCTGAGACTCCACCCAATGGACGTGCGCCGGGCTTTCGGACGCCGGACGCCGGACGCGGGACGCCGGCCCATCGAGGGTCGCTGGTGGGGGAGGTGCCCAACTTTCACCAGGGCGTTCCTTGAACGGTGGGGAGGAGTGGTTTATAGTGGAGAGAAGTAGAGGCGAGGGGAGTACCCTCGACCGTACGGGACCAAGTGGGCAGGTAGGTGGAGCGCTTCTATGGGAGCTTCGAGTACGCGCTCGACGCGAAAGGGCGGATCATCCTCCCCGCACGCCTGCGCTCGCCCTTCGACACCAAGCGCTGCCTGGTCTCCTGCTACGTGGACCGGTGCCTAGCCGTGTGGACGCCGGACGAGTTCAACCGGCACCTGGCCCGGGCCGAGGCCATGGAGGGGCACGGAGCCGAGGGCCGCAACCTGGCCAGGACCCTGTCCGCCATGTCGGCGGAGGTGGAGATCGACGGCCAGTGGCGCCTCAGCATCCCCGCCAGCCTCCGCGACTATGCCGGGCTCGCCCCTGACAGCCCGGTGATGGTGATAGGCGCCCTCAACCGTGTCGAGCTGTGGCAGGCCGATCTCTGGCGCCAGCGGATGGCTCCCAGCCTGGAGAGCCTGGCCAATGGCACCAGTGCGCTGTTCGCAGAACCGGCCACCGCCCCGGCCGGCCGTTCGGAAGGGGCGGCATGACGGTCGTGCCCGAGGTGCGCCATGGTCGACCCCACCGCCGCCTGGCCGGTAGCACCGGCCTCCTACATCCCCGCCCGGTGTGCAGCCGGGCCCTTACGCAGCCCCTTGATCAGCAGGATCCGGGTCCCCTTCTCCACCTGCCCAGTCCGATGTACCCGGGGAGAAATCCCGGGGCAGTGCTGGTCGAGGGGCTGCGTATGAGCCCTGGACCACGACCCGATCAGGGAGCCACCTCCGAGCAGGAGGTGGGCAGCGGCGCCCGCTCCGGGCGCTTTTCCCACAGGCCGGTGATGCTCGACGAGGTCTTGGAACTCTTGCGCCCCGTCCCGGCGGGATGGCTTGTCGACGCCACCGTCGGCGGCGCCGGCCATGCCCTCGCCCTGCTGGAGGCCCTCCCGCAGGTCCGCTTGCTGGGGCTCGACCGCGACGACGAGGCAGTGGCGGCCGCCGGCGAGGCTCTGACAGGGTTCCCTGGGCGCGCTGTCGTGGTCAAGGCGCGTTTCGACGAGATCGCGGCCGCCCTGGCCGGCGTGGGGGCGGAGGGGGCCGTCGGTGTCCTGTTCGACCTCGGCGTCAGCTCGCACCAGTTCGACACGCCGGACCGTGGTTTCAGTTACCGCTTCGACGCCCCGCTGGACATGCGCATGGACCGCTCGCAAGGCGTGACTGCGGCCGACATCGTGGCCACCTGGGACGAGCGCCGCCTGGCCCGGCTCTTCGCCCGCCATGGCGAGGAGCGCTTCGCCCGCCGTATCGCTGCCGCCGTCGTCGCTGCTCGTCCAGTGCTCACGACCGGCCGCCTGGCCGAGGTTGTGGCCGGTGCGGTCCCCGCCGCCGTGAGGCGGCGCGGCCACCCAGCCAAGCGGGTCTTCCAGGCGCTGCGCTCCGAGGTCAACTCCGAGCTCGACGTGCTGCCCATTGCCTTGGACGCCGCGCTCGAGCACCTGCTCCCTGGTGGTCGTGCTGTCGTGATCGCCTACCACTCCGGAGAGGACCGCCTGGTGAAGGACCGCTTCGTGAGGGCGTCGACCGGTGGCTGCACATGCCCTCCCGGGCTGCCCTGCGTTTGCGGGGCGGTCCCCACCGTGCGCCTGCTCAACCGGGGTGCGCGCAAGCCGGCTCCGGCGGAGCTGGCGACCAACCCGAGGGCGGGGAGCGCCCGCCTACGCGCGGTCGAGGCGCTCACGCCTGACCAAAGGAGGCCGAGATGATGCCGGCCGAGCCCGGGCGGGGCCCGGACGGGCGGGCTGCCAGGCAGCTCGCCTCCGCCACCACCGGAGCCCCCAGGCCCACCGGCCCAAGCCGCGAGGCTCCATCTCGGGAGCGGCACCTGCGCCTGGTGGAGCCGGTGCGGCGGCCACGTTTCAACAGGCATCACGTGCTGGCCTGGGCCGGCATAGCCGTCGTGGCAGGCTTCGCCCTGGCACTGGTGATGCTCCACGTCCTGATCGCCCAGGCGCAGTTCCGTCTTGACGGTCTCCAGCAGGAGGCGAACCAGCAACAGGCTACGTACGAAAAGCTCCGTCTCAGCGTCGCCCAGCTCGAATCTCCGGCACGGATCGTTTCCATCGCCGAGGGCGAGCTGGGGATGCAACAACCCGGATCGGTCACCTACCTGCCGGCGCCGTCGGCAAGGGTAGGGAGCCTCAAAGCCGGGCTGTCACCGAACGGGCCCACGGTCGACAGCCCGGTGACCGGGTCGGGTAGCCGGAGCCAGCTGGTGACACCGGCCCCCGCCGGTGACGCCGACTGGCCTGCGATAAAGC
>JAKACE010000273.1 GCA_021821705.1 Actinomycetes bacterium
GGCAGCGAGGCATGGCTGGTCGGTGGGAGGGCGGCTGACGGCAAGCTCATCGGCTCCCTGCAGACCATTCGGAGCAAGGCCGGTGCCGCGGCCGCTGCTCCAAGGCCTACGTCCGCCCCGTCGAGTAAGACGCGCTCGTCCTGACCATCGCCAGAGGCGAATAGTCGGTCCCGGACCCGGCAGACAGGGAGTACGAAGCCCGGTCGACCAACGCCGGTACCGAGCTGACCACTAGCAGAGCCCCGGTCAGGGCGCCGGGGAGCCTCGCCGTGGCACTCTGGCCCGGCCCGACCACCAGGCCCTTCTCCCCCGGCAGGAGCCGCCACGAGCCGCCCGAGACCTCGTACAGATGGACCCGGGCGGTGCGCTCACCCGGATTGGCCACCTGCAGCCAGGCCTCTCCCTCGGGCACTTCCAGGTTGGTCAGCGCCCATACCCGGGCCGGGTGCACTAGCCCGAACAGCGCGCCCAAGCCGCGGCTGGCGGACGGGGACGCGGCCATGACCGTGCGCTGGGCCACCACCGCCACACCGTTGAGGCTGTTGAGCCGAGCGGCGTAACGCACTCCGGGCAACGACCACGGTTGGCCGTTGGTCTCGAGCGACACCCAGCCGTGCGCTGGCACGCTGACCGATGTCGTCCCGACCGGGCCCCCTCCAGCCGGCAGCAGCCGCAGCTCGACCGACGCCGGCGAGGCCTCCGGGTCGTACACGGCGTACTCCTCCGTCAGCCCCGGGCCCTCGCCGCCCCCAGGCCACCACCAGCCGGTCGAGGCCGTCGTCGCACCGAGCTGGAGCGTCGTACCCCCTACGGGCAGCACCGGGTTCACTGCGCCCGGGGAACCCACCGGTGGAGCGCCGGGCGGAGGTCGCCGTGCCACCTCGGTCTCGAAGGCCGCCACAGCCCCGGTCCTGGCGGTCAGCGTCAGCGCTATGTGGCGGCGCAGGCGCAGGTGGGAGGCCAGGTCCACCTCGGCCAGGCCCCTGGCGGGCACGACGATGCCCTGGAACTGGCCCGGGACTTCGACGCCCTGCTCGGTGGTGAAACTGAGGTCCACCACGGCGTCCACCGGGTAAGGGTTGAGCAGCGAGAGCTCCTCTCGCGCGTTGCGAAGGTCCTCCCCTGCCGCGAAGTACCACCGCGGCGCCGTCGCTGTGGCGCACGGCTGGACCGATGTCCCGCGGGCGGTGACGACAGATTGGCTAACCGATGTCATGCCGCCGTAGAGGGTCACGATCGCCCCGACCCACCCGCCGCCCGGTGCGGCCCCGGCCATCCTCTCGTGCACCACGGCGACGGCGCCGGGCGCCACCTCGGTCACAACCCGCTGGCGATGTCCGTCCTCGGGTACCAGCACGGTGGTAGCGCTCACCGGCCGCAGGCCGGCATTGGCCAGAAGGATCTCCCCCGGAGCCGGCGTGCTCGGCCCCGATGTCGCCCCAGCGCAGAACCATGACGAGACCAGGGCGTGTTGCTGGACCACGCTCACGGCACTCTCGGGCTGGGTGCCAGCGCTGGCAGCGGCCCGCTCGGCTGCAGGCCTTCCCGGCGCACCCACAACCAGGCCGATCAGGGCTGTCCCACCGGCAAGGAGGAGCACCGGGCCCCGCCTGGGTCTCGACTGGCCGTCACCGGGCGTCAGGTAGAACGTGGCCAGCCACCTCCTGCGCCTAGGCACGGCCCGGGCCCGCCAGCACCCGTACAGCCAGCACCGGGCCCTGTGCCTGGTTGCCGTCCGCCGCAACCGTACCCACCGCCACAGTGCCGTCATAGGGCATGGAGTGCGGCCGGAGCCGGTCCGAGGAGAGCAGCCAGAGCGCTGCCGCCCACATGAGGAGGAACAAGATGTCACCCAGGCGCCTCGAGGCGGCCACGACAGGACGGGCCACGAGCCGCCCGCCGGCTCTGGGCAGTGCCCACTCGACGCCCGAGAGGGCACCCGGGCGCGCCGGCAACCGCCGGCCCCCCAGCGTGACCGACAGTGCACCGGGCGGCAGTCCGGCGTACACGGCACGGTAGGCGGCGCGGCCTGGCGCCGGGACCGCCAGGGAGAGGCCTGCGGCCGGCAGAGGCCGGGCCCCGGGCGGCGCCGGATGTTCGGCCATGGACGCGGCCGCCGCTCCCCCAAGGCGCGCCATCAGCGCCAGCCGCCGCGACACGCCGGCCGTGACCACCGTGACCAATGGCCGCCAGGAGGCGTTGTAGAAGACCCGGTAGGCAGGGTCTATGCCCACCTGGAACAGGTCGACCTGCTGGGAGAGAGCGGACGCCAGCTGGCTGGCCTGCCCCCCGCCCTGTTGGCCGGGCGGTGCCTCCACAGGCACGACGACGTAGCGGACACCTGCGAATGCCAGAAGCCGGCCAAGCTGGGATGTCGTGCCCTCCTGCGCCCAGCGCAGGTCGGCGCCGACCTGAGTGGCGCCGAGCCCGCCACCGCTCCACGACTGGGCCAGGTGCGGGAGCCCGTCGAGCGAGGAAGCGAACGCCACCCCGCCCTCTGCGCCCTGGGACGCCAGGGGCAACGTGCCCGGCGCACCCGCCCAGAGCACCCTGTAGTCCCCGCCGCCGGCGACGGGGGGGAAGGCATATGCCGACTCCGCTCCCTGTGCCGGCAAAGACCAGCCCCCGTTGCCCGCCCACGAAAACGCCGGCAGGGCGGCAGCCAGGGCGGCCACGACGCCCACCGCCGGGACAAGCTGGCGCCAGCCGAAACGGGCCTGGCGCAGGTCACGGCCCGCCGCCTCCACTCCCAGCGCAGCCACGGTGCTAAGACCGGCACCGGCCGGTGCCAGCAAGGCCTCGGCACCCGGGGCCGACGCCCCGGCCCGGGACAACGCCCACGCAGCCACCATGAAGACGGTGACCACGGCCCACAACCGCCCGCTCCATGCCAGCCGCCACGAACGGGCGATGGCCAGTGGCACCAGGGCGGCGACGACGAGGGCCAAACCGAGCGGGCCGCCACCGTAGGGGCCGCTGCGCAGGCCCAGCACCGCTCCGACGCTCAGCACGTGCCCCGCCGGCGCGCCCGTGAGTGCTGACCACGATCCCACGACGCCCCACGACCAGGGCGACAGCAGGACAAAGGCGCCGCCGGCAACCGGCACCGGGGCCCACAGCAGGCGACGGGGGGGTCGTTCCCCGCCGACGAGCAGGTAGCCGAGGTACATGGCGATGCCGCCCAGGGGCCACAGGACGAGCAGGACCGGTGCCAGCGCCGCCAGCAAGGCGAGACCGGCGGCCTGGCCGGCCAGTGCCCTGCGCCCGCCCCGCCATGTCCCAACCGGCTCCCCGCCTCCCCAGCGGCACAGCGAGCTCACCAGCCACGGTGCCGCCGCGTAGGCGACCAGCCCGCTGAAGTGCCCCTGGGCCACAGCGTTGTAGCCCACCGCACACGTTGCGTACAGTACGGGCGCCACCAACCGGCCCCGCCCCCCGACCAGGCGGCCGGCGGCCCTGTAGGCCCCCACCGGGCCGAGCAGGAGCGGGGCGACGACGGCCACGTGCGCCGCCACAGAGGCTGAGCCAAAGCACAGCAGGCCGAGCAGCCAGAAAAGCAAGAGGGCCGGTGGCGAACTGCTGCCCGGCCCGCTCAACCCGCCGATCCCGGGCCCGGACCACCATGAATGCAGCCAGCCGCCGGTCCCCCCGGCGGCAGGAGGCAGGTCACCGATCATGGGCAACCCTGCCCCGAGCAGATGGCGCGAGCCGATGACCACGATCGCCAGGACCACCACCGCCGCCGGCACCGTCCCCCGCCGCCGCGTCCGGGCCGCCCCGCCATCGCGATCCCCGCCCGCCGTGGCTGCTATGCCGTCGCCAATGCCGTCGCCATCCTCATCGGGGCCGCCATGCGCCGTGGCCCCGGGCTGTGCCATGGCGCTACCGGCCGGCGCCGCCATGACCGCAGCGGTCGGCGATGAGCCGGCCAGGGCGTGGTTTGCGTGTCCTGGTGGCGGTAAGGCGGTCCGCACTGCCCCACCTGCCAGCTGGGCAAGCCGGTGCCCGCGTTCGAACCGCGGCCTCAGCACCGAGCGCAGGCGGGCGCTGCCCCGGCTGTGGAGCCTCCAGACGGTGATGTCGCCGACCCGTCGCACCGAGCGCAGGGAGCGGCGGGCAGCGCG
>JAKACE010000274.1 GCA_021821705.1 Actinomycetes bacterium
CGTGAGGGGGACCGTGGCGCCCTTGCCCCGCCCGCTGGGGCCGACGACTGGGCCGGGACCTATCGTCCTGGCCAGGCCAGGCACGACCAACCTCGCCTGTTGGAGGTCGATGTCCGCCGCGAAGGAGCCAGCTGGCTGGTCGGGGTCACAGATCGGGCGGCACGCCTACAGGCGCGCTTCGGGCCACCTCGCTGGTTGGTGTCGGAGGGGCCGGTACCCAATGCCGCCCTCGGTTGGCAGCCGGCCCCGGGGCGCCTCCACCTGCGGCTCATGATGCTGGAAGCTCCCCACGTCCTGGACATCGACCTTTCGACCGAGGACCGCACCTTCGGCTTCAGTTGGTCGTCGGTCCCCCTGCGCGGCGGCACTCTGGGTTATCTGGCCTGCCCGGCGTGAAGCCCGGGCTGCGGCACCCACGCACCCGTCCGCTGGGGCGGGGCGGTGTTCAGAGCGCGTGTGCCACCACGGCGACGACGACCACTATCAGCACCAACCAGATGGCGAGCATGTAGAAGACGACCCTCGACGTCCTGCGGTAACGGGGGTCGGCGGCCACGCGTCCATTCTGGCCGGTGGTGGCCGACCTATGCCGCCGTGGCGTCAGCTCTGGTGGCGGATGCCCCAGCTCTGGACGAGAAGGAGCTGGTCGAAGCCGGCCAGCAGCCGGTCCTTGGTGGCCCGCTCCAGGTCGGCTCGGGAATTGAAGTGCTCGTGGTAGAGCACGGCCAAGCGCCCCCCCTCGGACCGCAGCACCACCATGTCCTGCCAGGGCCCATGGGACACTGCCAGCTCGAAGGCGCCGTCTGCCTGCCACACCTGCGCCACGAGGTCGCCGCTGCCGGGGACGAGCAGGCTCACACGGAGCCGGGGCAGCGGGCCGTCCTCGAGGGCGCGAGCGCGCAGGTTGCCCGCCACGTGCATGCCCCACAGCAGCTCGAGCAACCTCTCGCCGATCTCGGCCCGCTCGGCTGGGCTCAACAGGGGCATGGGTGCGACGGTCGCGTCCACGAGGGACAGATGGGGGGTGGCCACCGGTAGGGCCAAGGCCTGCGTGCTCATGGGAGCGAGCTAACCACTCCGACCGCCCGCCGGTCGGACCTCGCCGGTTGTTCGTTTCGTGCCGCACGGCGCCGAGTCTGCCCGCCGCTCAAAGTGGTGGCGAGGTGCTCTAAGAGGAACCGTCGTCCGAGCCGGGGGCCGGACCTCTGGCGGGCTGTGCGCGGCCCCCAGCCTGGCGGTGCCGCTCACAAGGGCCTCAGCCCGGCTGGTGGAGCATGGCCAGAAGCTCTTCGGGGGTCATCGCCCCTGGGGGGAGGTGCAGGCGCGCCCTGCGGTCTGCCACCTGCTGGAGAAGCTCGTTCACCGGGGTCGGGACTCCGTACTGTCGCCCGAGCAGCACGATCTCCCCGTTCAGGTAGTCGACCTCGATGCTGCCCTGGGACCGGGCGAGGCTCTGCCAGGTCGAGCTGCCGCCACGCTCGTGGCCGACGACGTCGGTGGGGTGCAGGAGGTTGCCGCGGCGCAAGCGGTCCTCGGTTTCCGACGCGTGGTCTATCCCGGCCGCCCTCAGGCACGCCTCGCCCTCGAGGCGTGCCATTTGTGCCACCTGGCTGCTACGGCCGTCCGGCCCGCACAGAGCGTCGACAGCGTTGGCCAGGTTGCGCAGCAACTTGGCGTACTTCCAGCGCATTATGTCGTCGCGTACCTCCGAGCCCATGGTGCTGCGGGCGAAGGCCTCGGACACCGTCTCGGCCGTGGCGTCCCGCCCGCTCGGGTAACGGCCTATGTCGAGCAGGGCGGTCACCGGCGACGACTCGGCTACCACTACGCCTGGTTTCATATGAGTGGCGGGGCACATGACGCACACCCCGTACACGTGGGAGAAGCGCCGGAGCACCGTCGGTTCGTTGGCCACCCCGTTCTGCAGGCAGGCTACGGGCAGTTCCACCGGGGCCACTGCGGCCAGCTGCTGAACGGCCTTCTCGGTGTCCTGGCTCTTGACGGCGAGCAGGACGACGTCACCGGTCTCCCACGTCAGCTCGCCAAGGCTGCGCACCACCGCCACGGGCAGGTTGACGACGCCGTTGGCCGCCGCAAGTGTCAGGCCCTCGGCCTCGATGGTGTCGGCGTGCTCTCCCCGGGCGACCAGGACGACATCGTGGCCGTGCTGGAAGAGCCGGCCGCCGACGACCCCTCCGACCGCACCGGCGCCAAGAACGATGAAACGCATGGCCCCAGCCTCGCGCCGGCCAGAGAGCCGTCGCCATTCTCCCATCGCGTCGGGATGCCCGGACGGCCTGACGCCCGCCGGGCTGGATCCGCCAGGAGCAGGCTCCAGGTGGTCCGGCCCCGCATTGGCGCCCTGCGAGCGCCCGGGCGTCGGTTGGCCGGCTCCCGCGCCCGGTGCTATTGGCCGAGCGCCCAGCCCGAGGGTGCGGCCAGATCGCGTGCCTTCTCCGGCCCCCAGGAGCCTTTGGCATAGGGCAGCGGCTCGGGCTTGTCGACCAGGAGGTCACCGGCGACCTCCCAGACGTGCTTCAGGCCATCGGGGCGGGTGAACAGGGAGCGGTCGCCGACGAGCACGTCGTGGATCAGCCTGGAGTAGGCGGGCAGGGACGGCGTGTGGAAGGCCTTGCCGAGGTCCAGGCTGGCCTTAGCGGTGGTCAGGTCGGAGGTCGGCCCCGGCCTCTTGGTGACCAGCGACAGGTCGATCTCGCCGTCGCCCGAGAGCTCGAACCCAAGAGTGTTGGCCCCCGAAGGCAAGCCAGGCAGTTTCTCGGCCGGCTCCTTGAAACGGATGCTTACCCGCTGGCGGCTCTGCGCCATGCACTTGCCGGTACGCAAGAGGAAGGGCACCCCGTCCCAGCGGGCGTTGTCCACCCAGAGCCTGGCGGCGACGTAGGTCTCGGTGCGCGAGCCGGTCGGCACTCCCGCTATGTCCCGGTAGCCCTCGTACTGGCCGACGACGACCTCGTCGGCCGATAGGGGTCGGAAGCACCCGATCACCTCCTCGCGCGCCTGGGCTATGTGCTCGGGGTTGAGCGAAACGGGTATGCGCATCGCCACCTCACCGGCCAACTGGAACAGGTGGGTGACGAGCATGTCGAGAATGGCTCCGGTCGAGTCGTAGAACTCCGCCCGCATGCCTACGTCGAGCGTCTCGGGCACGTCTATCTGGACGCTCTCGATGCAGCGCCGGTCCCACGCGGACGAGAACAAGCCGTTGCCGAAGCGGGCCACGTGAATGGACTGTGTGGCTTCCTTGCCCAAGAAGTGGTCTATCCGGTAAATCTGCTCTTCGTCGAACACCTCGTGGGCCACCCGGTCCAGCTCCTCGAAGCTCCCCATCGACGTGCCGAAAGGCTTCTCGTACACGACGCGCGAGCGGTTCGCCAGGCCGTGCTCACCGATGCCTTGTGTGAGTTTGGTGAAAGCCGAGGGTGGCACGGCGAAGTAGTGCACCCGGCGGGGTGAGCCCCCGAGCTCGTCTTCGGCTTCGGCCAGTACGTCGAGCAGGCTCCCGGGGTCCGAAGCCTCGAAGCCGCCTCCGGCGAAGCGAAGGCGCGACGAGAACTCGTCCCAGGGCCCTTCCTCCGGCTTGGGCCCGAACTCCTCGAGGGCACTGCGGGTACGGTCCTGGAAGTTCTCGTGAGAGACGTCGCCGCGACCGTTGCCGACCAGCCGCCAGTCCTCGGGCAGCAGTCCGGCCTGGGCCAGGCGGAACAAGGCGGGCAGCACGAGCCGGCGCGACAGGTCGCCGGTGGCTCCAAAGAGCATGAAAACGGTGGGTTCGGGCACGAGGGTGGTATCGGGCATGCGGGCTCCTTCCGGGGCGCTCGGTGGCCTCGGTGGCTTGGGGGGCCTCGGTGGCTTGGGGGCCTCGGTGGCTTGGGGGGCCTCGGTGGCTTGTAGGCCTCGCCAGGTTATGCCCCCGGGGGCGCCTTGGCTCACCCGGCCTGGTGGCACCAAGGCCCGGCTGCCGGGCCCGGTGTGGCGAGTCGGGACGGTCGTCCACCGGCGGTAGTGGGCCACCGCTCCCCTTGGCGCCCGGTTCAGCGGGCATACACTCGGGCGCGTGCAGGCGACGGTGCGGCCGGTGAGCGAGCTGCGTGAGAGCGAG
>JAKACE010000275.1 GCA_021821705.1 Actinomycetes bacterium
CGCCGGCCACCGCCTCGACGATGGCCCTGTCGCCGTCGTGGTAGAGGCTCTTGCCGAAGTCGTCCGTCTGGCTGCGCTCCGTCCGCTCGTCCCAGTCCCTGGTCAGGCGGCCGCGGGCGAGCGGGCTCCACGGCACGACTCCGATGCCCTGGTCGGCGCAGAGGGGCAGCATCTCGCGCTCCTCCTCGCGGTACAGCAGGTTGTAGTGGTTCTGCATGCTCACGAACCTGGTCCAGCCGTGACGGTCGGCGGCATGCTGCATCTTGGCGAACTGCCACGCGTACATGGACGAGGCGCCGATGTAGCGGGCCTTGCCCGAGCGCACCACGTCGTGCAGTGCCTGCATGGTCTCCTCGACGGGCGTTGTGGGGTCGAACCGGTGGATCTGGTAGAGGTCCACGTAGTCGGTCCCCAGGCGGCGCAGGCTGTTGTCCATCTCGGCCATCACTGCCTTGCGGGACAGGCCGGCACCGTTGGGCCCCTGGTGCATCCGGCCGTTGACCTTGGTGGCCAGCACGATCTCGTCCCGGTGCCCCCAGTGCGAGAGAGCCTGCCCGACGATCTCCTCGCTGCTGCCGTCGGAGTAGACGTTGGCGGTGTCGAGGAAGTTGATGCCCGCATCGAGGGCCCGCCTGATCAAGGGAGCGGCCCGGTCCGGGCCCAGGCTCCAGGGGTGGCCGCCGCGCCCCGGCTCGCCGAAGCTCATGCACCCGAGGCAGATCCTCGAGACCTCGAGGCCGGTCCGGCCCAACTTGACGTACTCCACGGGAGACCCCTCCTCCTGTCGTGCCTGGCCGGCCCTCTAGTTTGCCTGGCCGGCCCTCTAGTTTGCCTGGCCGGTCCGCTAGCTTGCCTGGCTCGCCACGCTACGGTCGGCGGTGAGGGTGCCGCTGTCGTCGTCGCCCCCACCGGCGGGCGCCGTCCAACGTACGGCCATCACGACGACGTCGTCCTGTGTATCGGCGGGGAGCATGGCCCGGGTGAGCTGCTCCACCAGTTGGTCGGGATCGGTGGCACCGGTGAGGACCAGGCGCCGGAGGCGCTCGAGGTTGATGTCGAGGCTCTCTCCCCGGCGTTCGACGAGGCCGTCCGTGAAGGCCACCAGCATCCCCTCGGCGGGGGCGGGTGTGGAGACCACCTGAGGCCTCGCCTCGGGGTCGACGCCCACCGGGGGCCCGACGGGCACCTCCATGAACCGTGCCCCGTTGGCGTCTACCAGCAGCGGGGGGTAGTGGCCGGCGCTGGCCAGGGTGATGGTGCCCGAATTGGTGTCTATCTCGCCGACCAGCACGGTTGCGAACTGCGAGTCGCGCTCGTAGTCGAGCAGCCGGTGCAGCTTGCGCAAGACGTCCCCGGGCCCGTCGCCGTCGGCGAGGTAGGCCCGGGTGGCATAGCGTAGCGATGCCATGGTGGTGGCCGCCCGCAGCCCCCTGCCCGAGACGTCGCCCACAGCGAAGGTGTGCCGCCCGCCGGTGGAGACGAAGTCGTACCAGTCCCCGCCTACCTCGATCCCGGCCACGCCCGGGAGGTAGCGGGCCGACACCTTGGCTTCGGGCACCGATGCGATGTCGGGCAGGAGGGCGTGCTGCAGGGTGGCCGCGATGTTGCGCTGCTCCAGGTACAGGCGCTCGTTCTCAGCTGCCAGTTCCTCGGCCTGGCGCCGGCGCCGCACGATGTACATGAGGCCGGCCGCGGCCAGCAGGGAGATGACTGCGCCGCCCCCGAGGACCACCCAGGGCAGAGAGGCTGTGAAGGACCCGTCCAGGGGCCGCCGGGCCGCTGCCACCAAGGTCATGTAGGAGTCCCCGAAGGGTGACACGGCCACGGCGTCGGCCCCCGGCAGCCTGCCTGTTACCGAGGAGGCGACGAGGTCGGCGGGCTTACGGGCCCGCCCAAGGTATATCTGGAAGTTGAGGTCGTTGAAAGGCGACGACCGCTTGACCACGAGCCGGCGGTCACGTGGCAGCAGAGTCTCGGCGTACACGGCGTAGGTGGGCTGGCCAGGCGTCACCTCCCCGTAGCCGAGGCGGGGCGGGGCGCCTCGGATGATCCGCCCCACAGCGAGCGACATGCCCCGCTTGACCCCCTCCAGGAACGACTGCACCCGCGTCCTGGCCCAGAGCATGGGAGCGCCCGAACGTTGGAGCAGCCGGGCGTGGCCGTGGTCGAGCTGCCATAGCGAGATGTTCACGAAAGGTCCGGCCGGAGCCAGCCTGTGGGCGGTGAAGCGTGCGAACGCGGCAGGCAGGTGCGTGTCCGCTGCGACCTCGAGGGCGTCGGTGAGCTGCGATTGCAGGGAGGGCACCGATGCGTCCAGCGTCTGGGCTGCTTGGCGGGCATCGACCTGCAGTAACCGCTGGTTGCTGTCGCCGATGGCGACCGACGTTGCCCAGCTAAGCGCTCCGGTGCAGGCTAGGCCGAGCAGCGCGACCAGCACGGCCCAAAGGCCCGGGCCGCGCACGGTGCGGCGGGCATCGGGTCTCATGAGGGCTCGGGTGCGGAGCCCCCCGGGCTCGTGGTCAGGCGCACCTTACATATCTAGTGCAGCAACTACGACTTGCGGCCAGCGCGAAGGCCTTCCGGCTCCCTCAGCCCGCTTCGACGACGTCCGCCCCGCTCGGGCTCACGTGCAGCGGCAGCAGCAGGACGGCGTCGAGGTCGTCGAGGGCAGCGCGCACCCGCTGGGGGTCCTCTCCGGCCAGGACCGTCACTGTGCCTCCGTGCCCGCCGGCGCCGTTCACCTTCCACCCGAGGGCGCCCTGTGCCCGGGCGAGCTCGATCACCGAGCGGGCCGTGGGGTTGACCAGGTCGGGGTGGAGGGCGGCCTGCACCTCGGTGTTGGCGGCCAGGGCCGCGCCGAGCGCCCCGAGGTCGCCGTGGCCGAGGGCCCGGGCCGCCTCGGCCGCTGCCTCGCGCAGCGCCCCCATCAAGCGGGCGGCCTCCTCTGGGGCCTTCTCCAGCCTGGAGATGACGGCGCGGTGCACGGCACTGGAGTCGTGACCGCCGAGGTAGACCGTGAAGAGGCGCTCACCCAGGCCGTTGGCCATGGCAGGGCCAAGGTCGAGTGCCTCCACCCGGAACTCGGGATAGGGAGAGATCGTCACCCGGTTGGCCCCGCCGAAGGCAGCCGCCACCTGGTCCTGGACACCGCTCTGGAGGCCGAGGTCGGCCGTTTCTACCAGGTGGGCCGTGCGCGCCAGCTCGCCCGGGGCCAGCCGGCGCCCGTCCAGGTGGAGCAGGGCGCTGGCCATGGCGACCACCACTGCCGCCGAGGTGCCAAGGCTCGAACCGGGCGGGACCGGCGCGCCCACCTCCACCCGCAGGCGTCCGCCCCTGGGTGCGAAGCGGGCGGCCACGGCCTCGAGCAGCGGGTGCCGTCCCGGGGGGTGCTCGAGGTCGAAGACGTACTCCTCGCCGCTCGAGGCCACCGCCACCTGCACCGAGGTTGCTCCCCGGCCAGGTTGCCAGGTGGCCAGTACCTCCGGCCCGGGGCCGACGGCCAGGTGGCAGACGAGCCCGTGGGCGGCGAACCAGGTGTCGGTCCAGCCGCCGGCGTCGATCACGCGCAGCGGTGCGCTCGCACGGGCCCAGGGCATGGGCAAGATTCTGCCTCGCGCGCCGCCGGTCAGGGCGAACCGAGGGCACCGGCGAGGCGACGGCCGGGTGGTTATGATGCGGACCGGTCGATATTCGTGGCGCACTGGGACTGGCTCTGGCTCCTTCTGGCAGGGGTGGGCGGCGGGCTGGCCGGGAGCATCGCAGGGCTGGCCTCGCTGGTGAGCTACCCGGCACTACTGGCGGTGGGCCTGGCTCCCGTGAGCGCCAACGTGACCAACACCGTCTCGCTGATCTTCAGCGGGCTCGGGGCCGTCTGGGGCTCACGGCCCGAGTTGGGCCCCCAGCGGGCCAGAGCGCTCGTACTGGCGCCGTCGGCTGCCGCCGGCGGCCTGTGCGGAGCGGCGCTGTTGGTACTGACCCCGTCGTCGTTGTTCACTCGGCTCGTCCCGGTACTGATCGGGGTTGCCAGCGTTGCCGTGCTCGTGCCCCGGCGAAGGCGTGAGGGGGCCGATCAGGCCCCGGGCTCGCGGCTGCTGTTGCTCTGGGTCTTCCTC
>JAKACE010000276.1 GCA_021821705.1 Actinomycetes bacterium
GGCGGCACCGGTGACCATGTTCATCGCCCCGGGCCCGATGGAGCTGGTGACAGCGAGCGTGGCCCGCCGACGAGCCTGCTTGGCGTAACCGGCGGCCACGTGGACCAGGGACTGCTCGTTGCGGCCCTGGACGAAAGGCATCACCTCGGAGTACTGGTCGAGGGCCTGGCCCAGGCCGGCCACATTGCCGTGGCCGAATATCCCGAGCACCGCCGGCACGAGGCGCCTGCGTCGGCCATCGTCCTCGCTGTACTGCTGGGCGAGGTAGCGCACGATGGCCTGGGCCACCGTCATCTGTTGGGTAGCTGCGCGCTGCGGGCTCAACTTCCTGGCACCCTCCTGAGCGGTCCGCCCGACTGGGCGGCTACCAAGGCCGTCCGTGAATTATGACGGTCTTTTCTTCAGTCATCTCTAGCACGGCCGCCCGCGGGCCCTCCTTGCCGAACCCGCTCCCCTTGACGCCACCGTAGGGCATGAGATCGGCTCTCCACAGCGGAGTCCAGTTGACGTGGACGTTACCGGCGTCGACCTCCCTTATGGCCCGGACCAGCGCGCTCACGTCGTTGGTGAACACGCCTGCAGCCAGGCCGTAACCGGTGCCGTTGGCCTGGGCGATGGCCGCCGGCCAGTCCTCGGCCACGCTCACGGCCACCGCCGGGCCAAAGAGCTCTTCCTGGACGAAAGGCGAAGCGGGGTCGACCTCGCTCACCACGGCCGGCGAAACGCAGGCGCCGTCGCGCTCTCCGCCGGTCAGCAGCTTGGCGCCTCCGGCGACGGCGCCTTCGATAGCCAACCTCACCCGCTCCGCCTCCTCGGCGTTGATGAGGGCCCCCATGTCGGTAGCGCTAGAACGGGGGTCACCGAGGCAGATGGCCTCCACCTTGTCCACGAGGGCGGCAGTGAGCTCAGCGGCCACGGCCCGCTCGGCAATGACCCGCTGCACGGAGATGCAGACCTGGCCCGCGTTGACGTAACCACCCACGGCGATGGCCGAGGCGGCGGCCTCCACATCGGCGTCGGCCAAGACGACCACTGGGCACGAGGCTCCGAGCTCCAACGACAACCGCTTGACACCGGCAACCCTGGCTATGTGCTGCCCCGTGGCCGTCGAGCCGGTGAAGGAGACCTTCCGTACCCTGGCGTCGCTGACGAGCGCGTCCCCGAGGGTTCCACCGGGGCCCGTGAGCACAGACAAGACGCCCGCCGGCAACCCGGCGTCCACGAAGCACCCGGCTAGGGCCAGAGCGGTGAGAGGTGCCAGACGGGCCGGCTTGAGCACGACAGCGTTGCCGGCGGCAAGGGCCGGCCCCAGCTTGTGCAGCACCAGCAGCGCGGGATAGTTGAACGGGGTCACGGCGACGACGACGCCACAGGGCTGGCGCACGGTGAACCCGAGCTTGTCCAGGCCGGTCCCCCGGTTGGCATCCAGAGGCAGGCTCTGGCCGTACAGGTACGCCCCCTCGAAGGCGGCCAGGCGGATTATCTCAGCCGAGCGGGCCGCCTCGGCCGTCGCCTCCCGGATCGCCTTGCCAGTTTCGGCCGTGATGATGGCGGCCACCTCAGCCGCCCTTTCGGCCGCTAGGTCGGCCGCCCGCAGCATGATCGCCAGGCGCTCATGCGCCGGTACCGCCCGCCATGCCTTGGCCCCCGCCTCGGCTGCCGAAAGTGCATTTTCCACGTCCGCAAGACCGGCCACAGGCACCGTGCCCACGACCTCCCCATCGAAGGGGGACCGCACCTGCTCGGTCGAGCCCGACGCGGCTGGGGACCACTCCCCACCCATCAGCATCTCCACCTTCGTTCGACCTTTCGCTGGTGTCCGCCCGTGGTACCCGCTCCATGTCGGGCCCGTCCACAGGCTGGGCCCGGGGGCCGGCCCACGAACATGATGCTCAACATCGGTCTAGGATGTCAAGAGGTCATCTCATCATGAAGTACTGAGTAACATGACCAGTCCCCGCCGCCTATGCTCGCACGGGCCGGCCCCGGCGAGCACGCAGGGCCAAGCAGCAAAGCGAAGACGAGACGGCCACAGGGGGCCCGTGCCCAGGAGAGGAGGGCTGCAGCCACGACCATCAACGTCGGCGTCATCGGCACAGGCAACATGGGTGCCCACCACGCCATGACCCTGCACCGCTACGTCAACGGAGCGGTGGTGACCATGCTCTACGACGCCGATCGGGGGCGGGCCGGGGAGCTGTCCAGGGCCATCCCCGGGTCGGTAGTGGCATCGGGCGCGATGGCCCTCGTGGAGGACCGGCGCACCGACGCCCTGATCATCGCTTCCCCCGATGACACTCACGCCGAACTTGTGCGTGCCGCTCTGGCTGCAGGTAAGCCGGTCATGTGCGAAAAGCCCCTCGCCCCTTCGCTGGCCGAGTGCGTGCAGGTGGTGCGGGCCGAGCAGGCGGCGGTGGCCGACGGCCGGCGTCCCCTCATCTCCTTGGGCTTCATGCGACGCTTCGACCCCGGGTACGTGGCGGTCAAGGAGTCGGTGGGCCGCCGGGAGCTCGGTGCACCCCTGGTGCTGCACTGCGAGAGCCGGGGCGTGACCTCGGGTCCGGGCACCACAACCGCGTCGGCGGTCATCGGCTCGGCCGTCCATGAGCTCGACGTCGTCTCCTGGCTGCTTGATGAGCCCATCGTCTCCGTGGCCTGGCACCGGCCCCGGGCCAGCGTCAACGCCGAGGGCTTCCAGGACCCGCAACTGCTCGTCCTGCGCACGGCCAGGGACGTCTTGGCCATAGTCGAGCTGTTCCTGAACGCCCGCTACGGCTACGAGGTCCGCTGCGAGGTGGTGTGCGAGACGGGCACCCTTGCCCTCAACTACGCCAGGCCTAGCGTCGCCAACGCCACCCAGATGCACTATCTCTCCCACCCGCTCGACTGGCGGGAACGCTTCGCCGACGCCTACCGCCTGGAGCTGCAGGCGTGGGCCAGATCCATCGCCCACGGCTGCCGCTCCCCCCTGGCCGGCGCCGTCGACGCCACGCGGGCGGCGGCCGTGGCGGATGCGGTCATCGCCTCCATCGGGCGGGGTGCGGGCGAAACAGCAGTCGAGTACCCACAGATCTGACCGGTCCGGGCGGGCCGCCCGGCCGCCAACCCAAGGAGCAACCCCGTGCCAATCGACCGGCTCCCCTCACCCCGCACACCTGACCCCGCCCGCGACCCCGTGCTCAGATGGGGCATCCTCGGCACAGGCTGGGTGGCGTCCCGGTTCGCCGCCTCCCTACAGCGCAACACCCGCCAGCAGCTGGTCGCCGTCGGCTCGCGCCGGCCCGCCCCGGCCCGGGCCTTCGCCGCCGAGCATTCCGTCGCCAGCGCCCACGGGTCCTACGAGGACCTCGTGGCGGACCCCGGGGTCGACGTCGTGTACGTGGCCACCCCGCACCCGCTCCACCTGGCGCACGCCACGCTCGCGCTGGAGGCGGGCAAGCACGTCCTGGTCGAAAAACCCTTCACCATCAACGCTGCGCAGGCGCAGAAGCTGGCCTCGCTTGCCGCAGCCCGGGGACTGTTCTGCATGGAGGCGCTCTGGACGCTGTTCTTGCCCAAGTTCGACGTGGTGCGCCAACTGCTCGCCGACGGCGTGCTGGGCGAACTCAGGACCGTGCACGCCGAGTACGGCGAGCACTTCGGTCCCGACCACAGGATAATGCGCCTCGACCTCGCTGGTGGGCCCCTGCTCGACCTGGGCACCTACCCCGTCTCCCTCGCCGTGTGGGTACTGGGCGAGCCCGAGTCCGTGGTGGCCATGGGACAACCGCACAAGGCGGGGGTCAACGGCCAGGCTGGAGCCATGCTCCGCACCCGGGAGGGCGCCCAGGCCATGGTGCACACGAGCCTGTTCTCGGACACAGCCTCGGCGGCCACGATCGCCGGGGACCGGGCAACCCTCCACCTGCCCGGGCCCTTCTGCCAGCCCGGGGACCTCGTGTTCCGGACCTTTGACGGGACCACCCCGTTGAGCTACGCCGAGGACCACGCGGGCCATGACGCGCTCCACTACCAAGCGGGAGAGGTGGCTCGCTGCATCGGCTCGGGCCTGGTGGAGTCCCCCCTGCGGCCCGTTGCCGCTTCCGTCGCCTACCTGCGAGTC
>JAKACE010000277.1 GCA_021821705.1 Actinomycetes bacterium
AGAAGCCGAAGACGAGCGCGCCGACCAGTGCCGGCAGCCGCCCCGCCCAGCGGCGGAAGGCCCAATAGCCGAACAGCACGTTTAGAGCCGGGGCCAGGGTGAGGGCGACGTTGTAGCTGAAGGCCGCACCCCAGATGAGCGTGAGGGGCGAGAGCAGGAACGCGGGGAGCAGGACCGAGGTGTTCCACATCATGTTGACGCCGTTCGGGTAGGCGACGTAGTGGCTCACCAGCGGGTTGACGCCGTGACCGATCGCGAAGGGGACCCAGGAGAAGAACCACGAGTACTCCTCGGCGTCGCCGTTGGCCCCGACCTGGGTGCCGAAGGGGTTCTGCCATGTCTGGTGGAAGAGCGCGAGCGCACAGCCCAGCCCGATCAGGGCGACGGCGGCCAGCTCCCACCACGTGCAGCGCACCCTGGTGGAGGGCCTGGAGTTGAGCGCTCCTGCCGGTCTTACCAGCGGCCGGGGCCTGGCCCTGGCAACCGCCGGTGCCCCCAGGCCTCCGGGAGGGGGGGCCGAGCGTTGCTCTGGCTCTGCGTGGGTTGTCTCGGGCGCCTCCTGTGCGGCTGTCTGCACGGCTCCGCCAGGGGCTGGCAGCGCCGGCGGTGCCAGCGCTGCCAGCGCCGTCCCCACCTCTCCGGCCGGTCCCAGCGTCTCGGGCCCATTTGGGGAGCCGTTGGTCCCAGTCGTCGGCGCGTCGGCCCCGGCTGGTGCCGCCACCACCTCGGAGGTGCCCCGTGCGTGCCGGTCTGCCCCCCAGGCCTCCACGAGGTCGTCCAGCTCCGCCGGCACCCGGTCGTCCCCGGTCACAAGGTCTCCGGTCACCAGCCGCGCCCGTGCCGGCCGGGCAAAGTGGCGGCCCCGGTCGCGCCAGCGGGCGCGTCGAGTGGTCGGCAGGTGGTCCTCGCTCAAGTGGCCCGGTCAGCGCCTTCCCGGGATCTCACGCCGAGCCGGGCCGATGTAGGACGACAGCGGCCTGATCAGAGCGTTGTGGGCCTTCTGCTCCATGATGTGGGCCGTCCAGCCAGTGACCCTGCTCATGACGAATATGGGAGTGAACGTCGGCGTGTCGAAACCCATGAGGAAATAAGCAGGACCGGTGGGGTAGTCGAGGTTGGGGTAGAGGCCCTTGGCGTCGCGCATGGCCTGTTCGAGGCGGTCCGACACGGCCAGCAGGTGCCTGCCCTCCTCGGTGCGACGGGCTATGACCTCGAGGGCGGCCCTCATCGTCGGCACCCGGCTGTCGCCGTGCTTGTACACCCGGTGCCCAAAACCCATCACCTTGGTGCCCGAGGCCAGGGCACCTTCGAGCCAGGGCTCGACGTCGGCGGGCCCTTCGAGCTGGTCGAACACGCCCATCACGGCCTCGTTGGCCCCGCCGTGCAGTGGCCCCTTCAGGGCGCCCACCGCCGCCGTCACCGCCGAGTGCAGGTCCGAGCCGGTGGAGGTGACAACCCGCGCTGCAAACGTCGAGGCGTTGAAGCCGTGCTCGGCGTACAGGACGAGAGAGACCTCGAAGCTACGGAGCACTTCCTGGTCTGGCACCTCGCCATTGCACATATGGAAGAAGTTCTCGCAGAACGACAGCGTCGGGTCCGGCGGCACCGGCACCAGGCCCCGGCGGCGACGTTGCTCGGCGGCGATGACGGTGGGGAGCTTGGCCCACAGGTCGACCGCGGCCTCGAGGTCACCGTCATCGTCTGTGCCCATAGCCCCCAGCATGCTGACAGCTGTGCGCAGTACGTCCATCGGGTGGCACGTCACGGGCAGCGAGCTCAGCGCCTGAGCCACCGGTTTGGGCACATGGCGCCGTGCCTTCTCGGCCCGGCTGAGCTCGGCCAGGTCCGCCTCCTCGGGGAGCTCGCCGTGCCATATCAGGTAAGCCACCTGCTCGAAGCTGCACGAAGCCGCCAGGGCGGGCACGGGGTAGCCGCGGTAGAGGAGCTGACCTGTGCCCTCGTCGATCACCGACACGGCGGTGGTGTCGGCCACCACCCCTGCCAGGCCCCGCTTCACCTCCGGGCCGGGCCCGCTGCTCGCTGTGCCACTGGTGCTCATCTGCCGGCCACCGATCTGTCGAAATCCGTGTAACTGTCGTAGCCGAGCAGCTCGTAAAGCTCTGCCCGGCTCTGCATGTCGCCCACGAGGGCGCCTTGGCTGCCCTGGGAGGCGATCTCTCGCAAACCCCTTTCGGCCGCCCCCATGGCCAGGCGGAGCAGTGTGACCGGGTAGATGGCGACATTGATGCCGAGCGAACTCAGGGCACTGCTACCGAGCAGCTCAGTTTTGCCGAACTCGGTCATGTTGGCAAGGAGGGGCACGTCGATGTTGCGCCTGAACTGCTCGAACTCCGCCGCCCCGGCGAGTGCCTCGGGGAAGACCATGTCGGCACCGGCGTCCACGTAGGCGCGCGCCCGCTCGATGGCGCTCGACAGGCCTTCAACGGCACGGGCGTCGGTGCGGGCACATATCACGAAGCCCTTGTCCCTGCGGGCACCGACGGCCGCCCTGATGCGCCGGCACATCGCATCGACGGCCACGACCTCCTTGCCGTCGAGATGACCGCAGCGCTTGGGGTTCACCTGGTCCTCGACATGGCACCCGGCGGCGCCGAGCTCCTCGAGCACCTGGACCGTACGCGCTGCGTTGAGCGGTTCGCCGAACCCGGTGTCGGCGTCGACCAGGACGGGCAGGTTGGTCACGCGGGAGATCTCGTGCGCCCTGGCCCCCACCTCGCTGAGCGTCGTCAGGCCTATGTCGGGTAGGCCGAGGGAGGCCGACACCACCGCTCCCGAGACGTAGACCCCCTCGAAGCCCATCTTCTCGATCAACATGGCCGACAGCGGGTTGAAGGCACCCGGGAAGCGCAGCAGACGCCCCGATGCCAGCTCCCGGCGTAAGGTCGTGCGCCGTTGGTCGGCGGTGGTCGTGCTGTGGAGCATCAGCACAGGCCCCGGCCCGCTCCAGCTGTGCTCGCCTCGACTGGAGCTCGGAACGTGCACTGGCGGACTTCCGACGCCGACAGGGCGGGGAGACGGCCGGCCAGGTCGACGAAGCGCCGCCGGTCCTGTTCGAGGACGACGCCCTCGCTGAGCCGCGTGAACTTGGCCACGTAGTCGGCCCGCCCGAACGGCCTGGCCCCCAGGGGGTGGGCGTCGGCCACGTCCACCTGTTCGACGATGAGCCGGCCGTCGTGCATCTGCACCTCCAGGCGCCCGCCGAAAGCCTCCCCGGCCAGGTAGCGCTCGGTCCAGGTGGGGTCCTCCCGGGTGCGCACCTTGCGCCACAGCTCCACTGTGGCCGGCCGGTTGGCACGCTCGCTGGCGTAGGAGCGCTCATGGTGCCATTCGCCGTCTTCGAGGGCGACGGCGAGTATGTAGGGCAGGGAGTGGTCCAGGGTCTCGCGCGAGGCCCCGGGGTCGAACTTCTGGGGGTCCCCGGAACCGGTGCCGATCACCGTGTGGGTGTGGTGGCTGGTAATGACGGTCACCGAGGCGATGCCGGTCAGGTCCCCGACGGCGGGGCGGACGCGCCTGGCCAGGTCGATCCAAGCCTGTGCCTGGTACTCAGCCGAATGCTCCTTGGTGTAGGTGGACAGGACCGCCCTCTTTGGCTCGCCCGGCGCCGGCAGCGGCACGTGGTACTCGGCGCCGGGACCGTCGAGCAGCCAGGCGATGACGCCGTCCTCGCCCTCGTATATGGGTGCGGGCGACGTCTCGCCCCGCATGCAGCGGTCCACGGCCTCGATGGCGGCCTTGGCGGCGAAGGCGGGCGCGTAGGCCTTCCACGAGGAGATCGCACCTTTGCGTGACTGACGCGTCGCCGTAGTCGTGTGCAGCGCCTGGCCGATGGCGTGGTAGACGGCCTCGACCGGCAGGGCCAGCATCGAACCGATCCCTGCCGCCACCGCCGGGCCGAGGTGGGCGACGTGGTCGATCTTGTGGGCGTGCAGGGACATACCTCGGCACAGGTCCACCTGGACCTCGTAGGCGGTGGCGACAGCGCGGACCAACTGCTCCCCGCTGCAGCCGCAATGCTGGGCGACAGCCAGGAGGGCCGGGTACTGCTCGGCCTGTCC
>JAKACE010000278.1 GCA_021821705.1 Actinomycetes bacterium
CGGGCAATAACCCCTCCAAGTAAGTACCAGCGACCGACCCCGGCGTGACAAGCCAAGGCGTGCCAGCGGCGAGGGCGGCCAGGGCCGGCGAAGAAGCGCTCGCTCCGTGCTCGACTGGGGCCACAACGAGGCGGGCAGTGCCAAGGGCGGCCACCAGGTCACCGCTTGAGCCGACGACCTCGGCACCGCTCAGGGCGGCCAGGTGCTCTAGGCCGGGGGTGGGCCAGTCGCTGACGACGCGCACCCCGAGGCCCATGTCACGGCGACGCCAGGCCGGGACCAACTCCTTCAGGGCCTTGGTCGCGGCCGCTTCAGGGTCACACGCAATGTCGAAATTGTCGGTCGCGACCAGGACCAGGCCCTCCCGGTCGGCGAAGCCCTTGGCGGGCCCGGCGGGGAAGACAGGAGGGCCGATGGTCAGGGCCTTGACCCCGGTGCCGAGGCCGGCTAGCAGGCGGGAGTCGAGCTCGCTCGCGCACCAGGCCGCATCGATGCCTTCGACCTGGCGCAGGAGCCCGGACTGGGCCAGCTCGGCCAGCGTCTCGACGCCCTCGGTGTGGCCGCTCGCCTCGGAGCGGGACTGGTAATGGCGGACAGGGAGGCGCTCGGAGTACAACACGGCCATTGCCTGGGGCTGGGACGAACGAACGAGAGGCCAGAGCCTCGTGGTGAGCCCTTCGTCGCTCACCACTACGTGGGAGTAGTGGTAACGCCGGTCGCTGCACCACCCGAGCCAGTCCTGCGGGCCCGCCACGACCTCGACTCCCTGGCGGCGGAAGCGGGGGGCATAGGTCGTCGCACCGAAGCCATCGGCGCACGCCAGCGTCACCCGCGTGGCGGGGCACCTGGCCAGCATCTCGACGAGCGGCCCGAGCCCGTCTGAGCCGACGAGGGTGCCTGGGATCGTCCCAGTCACCACCAAGACCCGAGCCGGGTAGAGCTCGTCGCGCGAAGCCCAACGACGTGGGCCGGCGGGCGCGGGAGCAGGCGGCGGTGTGGCAGGCGGGAGGGCGACGTGCCATGAGGGTTCGTAGACGGTCCGGAGGCCCTTCGCCCTTATGTGGCCGAGCACCTCGCTTATCGTGAAAGCACTGCCGGCACCCCGGCGGGCCAGGGTGAAGCCGGCAAGCGCCGCCGCTGAGACGGCGACCAAAGGCGCTTGGCTGCCCGGCACGTCCCGGCGGAAATTGCAACCCGGATCGGCAACGTTGCAACCCGAGCCAAAGGGTACTGCCGTGCCGCTCGGCCCCGACGAGGTGCCCGCCTCCGCCACCCGGCCGTGCTCGTCGAGCACCATCGGCACGACTGCGCCTATGCCGAACGGGCCGCCGAGGAGCTCACCCAGCGCCGCCTCTGGCACCTCAGGCAGTTCTTGGCCCCGCGGCCCTGGCGACGCGCCGAGGTCATCGGCAGCTGAGGCGCTGCCTGGGGCGACGGAGGGTGCCGCCGACAGCACCGCCACGGCCGGGCCAGCCCCGGCCTCGGCTGGCGCCGAGCCATCGGGCCAGGCACCCGCGAGCCACTCCCCGATCGCCTCTGCCAACGTCTGGCCGGGAGTGGCCCTGAGCGTGGTGACTGGCACTGGCCCGCTCAGCTCTCCGCCTTCTCTGCGCCCGGCTTATAGCTGCTCGGCGAGCCGGCCGCTCGGCCGTACCACTGGCGCAGGGGACCGAGAGCGCGCCACGTAAGGGTCCCGTAGATCCTCCGCAGCTCGGCCTGCTGGACCGCCGTCTCCTCCTGCAGCCGGTGCATTTCCCTCTCTGTCTCCTCGAAGCGCCGGCGGAGCATGACGTCTTGGCCGTGCACGGCCTTGATTGCCGACTCGACCGTCGTGTTGGCTGCCTGCTCGAGGAAAGCCGCCCTCTCGCCGAAGCGCAGGCGTTCGGCCGCCATCCGCATGCGAAGGGCCTCGTTGGCGGCTTCGAGCTCGCGGAGGCGCTCGGCTGCACGTTCCTCGCCGTTGCCAGCGCGCTGGCCCTCGGCCGCCCCGGCCGCCTCTTTCTCCAGATCCGACACCGCCTCGTCCAATACCTGGTCCAAAGTTGCCTCCAGTCGCGCAAGCCCAGGGGGTGCCCCCTTGCGGGCAAAGATGTTGTCGATCGTGGCCACGACCTCGCCCGGGCCCTCGGCGACGGCCGTCGCGTCCCCCGTCCAGGCGGCAAAATTGCTGGCCGGGCTCCCTTCCCGTCCGAGGGCCACGTGAGGGGCCCCGAGCGCCCAAGCAAGAGCCATGAGAGGCGCGCTTGTGGCCACTACTACCCTCGCGCCCGCCACAGCCGCAGCGAGGTCAACAGGGCTCGTGATGCGGAGCGGCCAGGGGCCACCGCCCCCTTCAGCCTCCCAGTCCTCAGGCTGGTAGCGGCCTTCCTCGGTCTCGCTGCGGCGCCGGCGGAGCGCGGAGGAGACCTCGGCGTCATCAGCGCAAAGCGGGCCCGGGGCAAGGCGGACGACCTCGGCCGAGCGCTCGCCGGCTGTCCCCCGTGCGAGGCGGGCCAGCGCCAGCTCGAGGCCGCTACCTTCACGGTCCTCCGAAAGGAGGCCCCCCTCGACCAGCACGTAGTCGCCGGGGAGACCTTCAGCGACCCGGAGGTAAGCGCGCCGGGCGTCGAGCAATGAAGGCGAAAGGTGGCGGGCGGCCAGCACCGCCGGCTCGGGCACGGCAAAGGGCGGCCCGACCGACAGGCGCTCCATCAGCTCCCAGGCCTCCCCCGGGGCCACAACGGCGCAGGCGGTCCCCGCCTCGGAGAGGGACTGGGCGAGCTTGGGCCCGCCTGGTTCGGGGTTGCCCGAGGCGACGAACACGTCGAGGGGCGGCCGGAGCGCAGAGGTCCCGTCAGACTGGAGGGCAGCCGGCTCCCCGGTGAAACCGGGTGCAGCCCAGGACGCTGGCGCGCCCAGCACCAGGACCGGGGAAAACCCTGGGCAGCGCGAGGCAACCTCCTGGCGCAGGAGCCACCCGGTGAGGGCGGCCAGCGGGTCAGCGGGTTCTGCCCCTGCCCACCACCCGACACGAGAGCCCGCGAGTGCGAACTTGCCGGCCATCTCAGGCAGGTTACCAATACGAAGGGCCTGGGCCCCGTAGGCGCAAGCAGTGCCGCCCCTACTAACGGCCGCCCAGTTCCCCCTGCTCAGGTGCGAGGAAGGCGACCGGGCGGGCGTTGCCTCCCGCCGCACTGGGCTAATCTCCCCAACGGTGCGGCCCGATCCCGGTAAGACCGGCGCCGGCGCGACCGCAGTCGCCGACGCGCGCGAGCCCGAGGCGGGCGGCGTAGCTCCTGAAGGGGCCGGCCTCCTGGGCACTCCGAGGGAAGCATCGGCGCCTCGTTCGCTCCGCCTGGTCCTCCGGCCCAGCCTTGCCGGCGCCATGCACCTGGTCGCCGTGGTCGGGGCGCTCGCGTTTTGGGCCTGGCGGGACCGGGGCCTGTGGTTCTTCGGCGACGAATGGGACTTCTTGGTGGACAGGGGCCTCGGCTACTCGCCCGGCAGCACCCACGGCATCTGGTTCCCCCACAACGAGCACTGGTCGACCCTCCCGATCCTGGCGTGGCGCGCCATCTATTCGATATGGCACCTGAGCAGCTACTGGCCTTACCTCGCCCTGCTCTTCGCGGTCCAAGCGCTCGTTCTCCACCTGGCGTGGCGCGCCTGCCGGCGAGCGGGTGCCGACCCATGGGTCTCCGCTGCTGCAACATTGATGCTCGGGCTGCTCGGTGCGGGGGCAGCCGACTTCGGCTGGGCGTTCCAGGTCGGTTTCGTGGGCTCGGTCGCCTTCGGGTTGCTGGCCTTGGACATGCTCGACCGGCCGGCGCCTGCGCTGGCGTCCTCGGGCCTGGCGTCCTCGGGCCTGGCGTCCTCGGGCCTGGCGTCAGCGGGCCTGGCGTCAGCGGGCCTGGCGTCCTCGGGCTTGGCGTCCTCGGGCTTGGCGTCCTCGGCTCCGGCTCCCAGCGCCACGGCGTCCTCGGGCCTGGCCGCGCAAACGCCCGGAGGCGTCACATCCCTGGCACCCCCGCCCGAGACCGGCCATCGGCCTCGTACCGAAGTCCTGCTCGGCGTGCTACCGGCGAAGCAGGACCTGGC
>JAKACE010000279.1 GCA_021821705.1 Actinomycetes bacterium
GCCCGAACCCTCCAGGCGCTGCAGCACGAAACCCTCCTTGCCGAACAGCATGCCGCCGAGACCCTGATTGAACCCGATCGAGGGCGTTATGGCCTCGGTGCCGCACACCCACCCGTGACGGTGGACGAGGTAGCCCTGACCTGGCCCGACCTCGAGGGGGAATATGTGGCCGGGCACCTTGGCAGCGAAGGCGACCATGCCCGGGCCACCCGTTGCCTGGTAACGGGTTACGAACACACTGCCGCCGCCGAGCACCCGCTTGAAGCCTCCGAGCAAACCGCCGCCCTGCCCGGCATTGGTGGTCTGGGTCATCTGCACGTTTGGCGTCATCCATGAGAGCTCTCCATGGTCGGAGACGATCACCTCGCCCGGGTCGAGGACCATCTCGAGCACCGGCATCGTCGAACCTTTGACCTGTGCCTGCATACAAGTTCCTCTTTCCTCACGTACCGTCCAGTGGGCTGGTGGCGTTGGGGCCTTTGCAGCGCACGCTAGTGCGGGCGGGGGTGGCGCGGGCGCGCCGGAATGGCAAAAAGGGGGGCCCCCGTAAAAATGGGGGGGTTTCCCCGATGCCAGGAGAGGGGCGGCGAGGCCACACTGGTCTTGGTCGCTCCGAGCCCCTGAGCGCGCCGTTCGCGGCGCGCCGTAGAATGGGTCGTGGGCCTTCTCGAACGAGAGGAAGTTCTCCGAGCGCTGGGGGGTGCGCTTGACGCCGCCCGTGGTAAGGGGCCGGGCGTGGTGTTCCTGGTCGGTGAGGCCGGTCTCGGCAAGACGAGCCTCGTCAGGCACTGCTGCGCCCTCGCGGAGGCGTCGGGTTTCCGGAGCGCCGTGGCCGGCTGTTCGCAGGCTGAGTCCACCTTGCCGTTCGGCCTGCTCGACCGGCTGCTCCCCGGGGAGGCTGGAGCGCCAACCGGTCGCGAGAACGGGCGCGGCACCCACACCTCGCGCGAGGCCCGCCTGAGCAGCTACTCGCGAGCCCTGGCCTGGGTGCGCTCGGCGGGAACCGACGGTGCCCTTCCCCTGCTCGTGGCCGTGGACGACCTGCACTGGGCGGACAGCGACTCCCTGGAGATCCTGAGCTTGTTGTGCCGTCGCCTCGGTGGGCTCGGCGTCGCGTTCGTGGCCGCCCTACGGCCCTGGCCCCCGGCGGCCCGCTCCCACGTCACCGCCCTGGTCAGCGAGGGCTGGGCTCGGAGCGTCAGGCTCGAGCCCCTCTCGGACAAGGCCAGCGAGGCCCTCCTGGCCGAATGCCTCGGGAGCCCACCGCCGGCCCAACTGGTGCAAAGGGCTGTCAGCGCGTGCGCCGGTAACCCGCTGTTACTGAAGGCCTTGGCCGACAGCGAGCTCGACAGCACCGACGTGCTCTCCGCCGGGGCAGGAGGCCTGGCCGGCCGCCTGCTCGTGCCCCGCTTCGCCGGGGTGGGCCCCGAGGCACTGCGCTGGGCCAGAGCGGCCAGCATCTTCGGCGCCCGCCACCACGTGCAGTTGGTGGGCCAGCTGGCCGGTCAGACACCGCTCGAGGCAGCGGAGGCGCTGCAGGCTCTGTGCGACGCAGGCCTGGTCGAGGGTGGCCCCGACGGGATGGCGCGCTTTACCCATCCTCTGTTCGCACAGGTGCTGTACGAGTCGGTGCCTCGCCCGGTCACCCAGGCCATGCACGCCCAGGCGTTCCGTTTGCTCATGGCCGCCGGGATGGAACCGGCCGAGGCCTCACCACATGCCGTCCGGGGGCGCCTGTTCGGCGACCGCGAAGCATTGGACGCACTGGTGGAAGCCGGTCGGTTGGCTCTCGCCGCCGGAGCGGTGGAGACCGCCGTGGGCCACTTCGAGGACGCCCTCCTGCTCAGCCCTCGCGAGGGCCTGCCCGGGGGTGCATCGCTCGAACTGGCCGAAGCCTACCTAGCGAGCGGCCACGTCACCCAGGCAGGTCAGGTACTGCGCAGCACCCTGGGACGCCGCAGCCTGGCTGCTCCGGAGCGGGCGGCCGCACTGGTCCTCACCGGCGAGGCCGTCAGGGGCGCAGCCCCGTTGGCCGAGGCCCACCGGTACTTCGTGGAGGCCGCCGAGCTGGCCCGCACCTTCGACCCCAACCTGGCCGTGCGCATATCCCTGGACGTGGCCTTCGTCGACTGGTACTTCGTGGGGCCGACCCGTGCCATGGCGTCGGCACGCCACGCCCTGGCGGCCGGCACAGGGACCGCCGCCACCGGCGGAGCGGGGGAAGCCGAAGCCGCGTGCGCCCATGCCTACCTGGCCCTCCTCGAGGGAGATGCCAGAGGCGTGGCATCGATAGAGCATGCCGCCAAGGCACAGCTTCGCAACCTGCCCCGCCCGCCGGCCTGGCGCTGGGACGTGGTGAACGCGTGGGCCAACGTGGCCCGCTTCACCGAACGCTTCGATGAGAGCGAGGCGGTGTCGCAGGTGCTCATGGAGCAAGCCCGCCAGCGAGGCGCCGCCTTGAGCTACCACATGTACGCTGTGGCCGCGGCGTTCGCCTACCTGCGCACCGGGCGCTTGGACCGGGCACGCGCCCTGCTCACGGAGGCGGCCGAGATGGCCGAGCTGCTGAGCATCCTGGCACCGTTCTCGCACTCCGGCCTGGCTTTCGTCTTCCAGGAGCTGGGCGCAACGCAGGAGAGCGCTTCCTGGGCGGCGCGTGCCCGGCAGGTCCTGGACGGCGCGCCAACCCCCCATGACGGTGACGGCCCCACGCCGGGGGCCGTCTACCCGGCCATGTGGCTCGACGTGGTGGAGTGCCGGGCGGCCATGGCGGACGGCAGGGTGGGTGACGCAGCCACGCTGGCCGCTCGCGTGGCCAGCACCGCCTGGGACAGCGGGCTGCGAGAACCGTGCGCTGTGCCGTGGCACGGCGTCGCCGTGGAGGCTCTGGTGGCCGCCGGCCAGCTGGAGGATGCCGGCGCCGTAGTCGCTTCGCTCGATGAGGTCCTGGCCCGCCTGCCCTGTCGGGGCCCGAGGGCGGTCGAGAGGGCGTCACGGGCGCTCCTGGTCTGGCGCGCCGGCCGCGCCGAGGATGCCGAGACCCTCTTCAACCAGGCGTTGGAGGAGTCTTCGGCCGCCCCGCTGCCCCTGCTCAAATGCGAGATCCTCATCTCGTACGCCCGCTTCCTGCGCCAGCACAGCCAGCTGGCACCGGCCCGCCGGCTCCTGCACGAGGCCCTCGAACTGGCCGGACGTCACGGAGGCGGCCGCCTCAGCCTGGCCGCCCAGGAGGAGCTCGCCGCGGCAGGGGGCCGGCGACGGCCGGGAGCGGCAGCCCGGACGTCGTTGAGCGACCAGGAGCGCCGGGTGGCCGAGCTGGCCGCCGCCGGCTTGACCAACCTCGAGATCGCCGGGCGCCTCTTCCTGTCGGCCAAGACGGTCGAGCACCATCTCTCCCGGGTGTACGCCAAGCTGGGCGTGCGCTCCCGCCGCGACCTGATGCTGGGCTGGTCAGCGGCCGGGCCGGCAGCAGCACCGGTGGCAAGACCGGCTGTGGCGGCGAAGGCGGAGGCACCAGCAGTGGCGGCGGAGGCGGAGGCGGAGGCTCCAGCAGCAGTGGCGGCAGCAGAGATGGGGGCACAGCCAGGGCCATAGACGAGCTATCCCTGAGGCCGTAGGGGGTTGTCCCCGATTTACCTGCGGTCACCCGGGCAGGAGACTTGGCTCATGACTCTGGCCCGCCACCGCGCCGCCCTCCGCGCCCTCGACTACCTTCGCGCCGACGAGCACCGCGCCGTCGTGGTCGTGAGCGGGGCCCTTACGGCCTGGCTCGTCCCCTGGAGCGTCTTCCTGGCCCGCACGCTGCCGACCCGGGCGCTGGCCCGTCACTGGAACGCGGCATGGGCCGGCCTCGATGTCGCAGAAGGCTTGGCCGCCCTGGCCACAGCCGCCCTGGCCCAGCGGCGCGACCCGAGAGCCTGCGTCCCTGCCGCCGGCTTGTCGGCCCTGTTGCTGATGGACGCGTGGATGGACGTCTCGACCAGCGCGCCCGGTGGGTCGCTGGCGGTCGCTATCACCGAGGCGACCGTGCTGGAAGTGCCGTTGGCGCTGGCCGCCGCGTGGTTGGCCCTGC
>JAKACE010000280.1 GCA_021821705.1 Actinomycetes bacterium
CGGTGCCGCCGAGCCGGTCCGTGCCAGCGTGCTGTACCACCTGCCGCTGTCCTTCACCACCCGCTCCTGGGTCTCGTAGTCCACGTAAACGATGCCGAAACGGCGTGAATAGCCGAGCGCCCATTCAAAATTGTCCAGCAGCGACCATACGAAGTAGCCCTTGACGGGTACACCTTCGTCGCGCGCCTGCAGGGTGGCGGCGACGTGGGAGCGCAGGTACGCCACGCGATCGGGGTCGTGCACCTCCCGGCCGTCCGGGCCGTCCTCGGGCTTGTCGTCGTAGGCGGCACCGTTCTCGGTCACGTAGACCGCGGGCAGGTGGTAGCGCTCGTGGGCCTGTGTGAGCACCCGGTGGAGGCCCGCCGGGCGTACGGCCCAGTCCATGAGCGTCCTGGGGGCCTCGGGGCCCTCGGCGGTCTCGAAACCGAGCCAGTCCCGGTCGCTGTGGCGGACGTAGTAGCCGTGGTAGTAGTTGAGCCCTATGAAGTCGGGGCGGGCCCGCAGCGAGGGCATGTCCTGCTCGTAGCCCTCGGGCAGGTAGGGGGCGATGCGGTCGACCAGCGCGTCGGGGTACCGGCCCTGGACGAGAGGGTCGAAGAAGAGGGGGAAGTTGTGCCAGCTCTGCGCCCGCTCGGCTGCGGCCACGTCCTCTTCGCGCTCGCTGGCCGGCCACACGGCGGCGTCGTGCGCGGCCAGGCCGACCCGGGCGTCACCGCGGGCGGCCTTTATGGCGTGGTGGCCGGCGACGTGTGCCCGGACCTGGTGGTGCACCGAGTGCACCGCCTGGTAGATGTTTGTCATCCCCGGTGCGTGGTGGCCCACCAGGTGACCTTCGGCCGAGACGACGAAGGGCTCGTTCAGGGTCATCCAGTTACCGGTCCGGTCGGCAAGGTGGCCGGCAACAATGGCGGCGTAATCGCCGAACCAACCGGCGATGTCAGGGTTGGACCAACCTCCCCGGCGCATGAGAGCCGCGGGCAGGTCCCAGTGGAAGAGGGTCGGGAACGGCTCTATCCCGGCTTCGAGCAGGGCGTCGACCAGGCGGCTGTAGAAGTCCAGCCCGGCCTGGTTGACCCGCCCTGTGCCCTCGGGCAGGATGCGTGACCAGCGGACGGAGAAGCGGTAGGCGCCGAGGCCGAGCTCCTGCATGAGGGCCACGTCGTCCCGCCACCGGTGGTAGTGGTCGGCTGCGACGTCGCCGTTGTCACCGTTGTGGGTGGTGCCCGGGGTGTGGGAGAACTCGTGCCACACGCACCGGCCCGCACCGTCCGCCATGGGCGAGCCTTCTATCTGGTAGGCGGCGGTGGCCGCCCCCCACAGGAACTTGTCGCTGGTGCGAGCCCCGGGCTCAGGCACGTGAGGTACCTCCTCGTGGTCGTGTGTTGAAGGAAGGTCCGTCAACCCGTCTGGCCGGGGACGGACGGAGGTGCGGCGGGACGGCCGGCTAGTAGAGGACACAACGGACCTGGTGGCCGGGGCTGACCTGGCGCCACTCGGGCAGGGCGGCACGGCAGTCGCTGCGGGCCCGGGCGCAGCGGGCGGCAAAGGGGCAGCCCTGCGGGGGCTCGGTGAGGTCCGGGGGGTCGCCGCCGGCCTCGAAGCGGACGTCCCGGCCGAACTGCGACGCCGGGTCGGGGGCGGCGCGACGCAGCAGCTGGGTGTAAGGGTGACGCGGTTCTCCCATGACATCGGCTGCCGGCCCGAACTCGACCACGTGACCGGCGTACATGATGGCCATGCGGTCGGCCATGTAGGACGCCCCGGCCAGGTCGTGGGTGACGAAGAGCATGGAGAGCGACCGGCTCTCCCGCAGGTCCAGCAGCAGGTTCATGATGTTCAGCCGTATGGACACGTCCAGCATGGACGTGGGCTCGTCGGCGAGCAGGAGGCTGGGCTGGGCGGCCAGGGCGCGGGCGATGCCGACCCTCTGGCGCTGCCCCCCGGAGAGCTGGTAGGGGTAGCGGTTGAGGAAGTCCGCCGGCGGTACCAGGCCCACCTGGGCCAGCACCTCCTCGAGGCGTTGCCGGCGGAGGTCCCTGGGCACCCCGGCCAGCGCCTGCATGGGCCGGCTCACGGCGTAACGGACCTTGTGCAGGGGGTCGAGTGAGGTGTACGGGTCCTGGAACACCATCTGGACCTGGTGCCTGTGGGCACGCATCTCGGCCTGGCTGGGACGCGCCGGCACCTGGGCACCGTTGAGCTTGACGGTACCGGAGGTGGGGCGTTCCAGGTAGGCCACGGTGCGGGCGAAGGTGCTCTTGCCTGAGCCGGACTCGCCCACCAGGCCCAGGATCTCCTTCCGCCCCACCGTCAGGTCGACGTCGGTAAGGGCGTGGACCACCTTGGGCTTGCCGACCTTGCCCACGCTGTAGGTCTTGGTCAGCCCGATGACCTCCAGGGCCGGCACGTGCCCCCGGTCGGCCCCGGTCGTCACACCCGCGGTGACGCTAGCCAACGGACGCCTCCTGCTGGTCATGGAGATGGCAGGTCACGCGGTGGTGACCGGTGCGCACCTCGCGGGGGCTGAGCACGTTGCACGTGCCGTCGACGGCGACCGGGCACCGGGGGGAGAAGGCACAGCCGGGCGGCAGCGCCCGCAGGTCCGGTGGCTGGCCCGGCAGGCCCTCCATGCGCACCCGGGCCACCCCGAGCGGGGGGAAGGCGCTCATGAGGGCCCGGGTGTAGGGGTGGCGGGCGGAACCGTAGAGCTGCTTGGCCTCCGCCTCCTCGACCACCTGGCCGGCGTACATGATGGCGATCCTGTCGGCGACCTCCACGAGGAGCGACAGGTCGTGGGTGATGAAGACCACGCCGAAGCCGAGCTCGGCCCGCAGCTCGGAGAGCATCTGCATGATCGAGCGCTGCACCACCACGTCCAACGCCGTGGTCGGCTCGTCGAGGAAGAGCAGCTTCGGCCTCATCGACAGGCACAGCGCGATCACGGCCCGCTGGCGCATCCCGCCCGAGAGCTGGTGGGGGAAGGCGTCGAGGAACCGCACGGGCAGCTTGACCCGCTCGAACATGTCCCGGGCGCGGGCCATGGCCTCGTCCTCGTCGCGGATGCCATGGGCAGCCATGGCGTCCGCGAACTGCTTGCGCACCCGCATCACGGGGTTGAGCACGTTCATCGAGGCCTGGAAGACCATGGCGATGCTGGCCAGGTGCAGGCGGCGCAACTGGTCCGCCGGCAGCCGGCCCAGGTCCGTGCCCTCGAAGAGGACCTGGCCCGCCGTGACCCGCCCGGGTGGGTCCAGCAGGCCGGCTGCGGCCATGGCGAGGGTGGTCTTACCGCAACCCGACTCCCCGGCCACCCCCACGACCTCCCCCGCTCCGACGGTCAGGTCGACACCGCGCACGACAGGTGTGACCGAGGTGTCGTCCCAGCCGTACCCGATGTGCAGGCCGCGCAGCTCGAGCAGGGGTGCCTGTGCCCGCTCCGTCATGTCAGCTCCTCCTCAGGCGTGGGTCGGCCACCTCGTCGACGGCGAAGTTGAGCAGCCCGAAACCGGTGCCCAGCGCCAGGATGCACAGGCCGGGCAGGAGCATGGGCAGCCACTTGTTCTCCAGCATGGCGGAGCCCGCCTGTGCCCAGTACAGCATCGACCCCCACGACACGGTGTTGACGTTGATCACCCCGAGGAAGAGCAGCCCGGCCTCGGTCAGCACGGCGTAGACAGCTGCGCCGAAGAAGTTCGCCGCCAGGACGCCGAACATGTTGGGCACGACGTTGAACAGGACGATGCGCCAACGCCTCTCGCCTGACATGCGTGCGGCCTCCATGAAGGGCCGGTCCCGCAGGGAGATCGCCTGGGCGCGCAGCACCCTCGCGCCCCAGGCCCAGCCCGTGACGCTCAGGACGAAGATGGTGGTCACGGTGCCCTTGTTGGGCAGGTAGGCATCGATCACGATGAGCAGCGGCAACCCCGGGAGCACCAGGAAGACGTTGGTGAACGTGGACAGGACACCGTCGGTGGCGCCACCGGCGTACCCGGAGAATATGCCGAAACCCAACTGGACGACCGAGATGACCCCCGCCGTCGACACGGCGATCACCATGCTGTCGCGGGCCGA
>JAKACE010000281.1 GCA_021821705.1 Actinomycetes bacterium
CGAGGAGATGGCGCGGGTACGGGCCGAGCGCGCCGAAGAGGTCGAGCAGGACCGCGCCCTCAACGCGCCCAAGCGCGGGCTCGGGCCGGCGACGCTGTAACTGCGGCTCTTCAAGTACTCTGCGATGTCGCTCTTCCAGGTTGGCACCAGGGCTGCGACACCCCTCGCCTCGCAGGTCCGCGCCGGGTCGTCTCCTCGGCCCGCGGCCTCGATGGCGGCCAAGAACTCCATGACACGGAGCATCCGTTCCATATCGGCTCCCTCACCATTTGGGAACACCAGGCGCGCCAGCTTCTCATAACGACAGGGCCAGGTTCCTCACGTGGCCGAGTCGGGTCGAGGACCCCTCCCCGGGGAGCCTGAGCGAGCAGCGGTGCCTTAACCACGAGCGCCCGGTAGCCGAGCTCGACGCTTTGGCGAGCTCGGCTGGCGTGCCCGTGGTGTGTTTCAAGAGGCACGACTGCAAAGCAAAGAGGACATCGCCCGCCGCTACCAGGACGCGGCCGCCGCCGGGCACTTGGGGCTTGCCCTGTGGGAAAGGCCCAGGAGCGGGCCAGCTCCTGGCGGGGTTTTGTCGAGCCCTCCCACGCCAGCCACCGCTCGGGACACCCCCACATCAGCTGGGAGCGCCTGCCGTCGGTCCCTGACCACTGGTATTTCTATTTTGCCGACGACCAGTGGGGGCCGGCGTTCTTGGACATGTGCAGTTACGCCCAGTACCCACTGTGGTGCTGCCAACGGCCACGAATGGGCCAAGGCCCAGTTGGCCAAGGCCGGCGTCGGTTCCAAGGCCCTCGACAACGGCCTGTGCTCGGCCGAAGACCCGCCGCCCGCCGCACTTGCGCCCCCTTCGGCTCGGGCCACCTCCGCGGCCTGCTCGGGCGCACGGGTCACGGAGCGCCGTGGCCCGGCTCGAGGCCCTGGTGGCGATCGGGAGCGAACAGCAAGACGAGTACACTGGGGCCGCAGTAGTCCGAAAGAAAGGGTATGGACGACTTGACCGGGACCGCGGCGGCCAGCGGGCGAAGCGGTCCTGGCCTGCTCAAGTCTGCCCGGGCGCCGAGCTCCGCAGCCGCCGAGGAGGCAACCCGTATTGTTTGAGCGCTTTACCGACCGAGCGCGAACGGTATTGGTGCTTGCCCAGGTGGAGGCGCGCCTCCTGAACAACAACTTCATCGGGACCGAGCACATATTGCTCGGGCTCATCCACGAGGGCGGGGGGGTCGCGGCCAAGGCGCTCGAGTCGCTCGGGATCAGCCTCGAGGCTGTGCGCGAAAAGGTCGAAGAGATAACCGGCCCGGCCGGCTCGTCCACCACCGGGTCTCTCCCCTTCACGCCCCGGGCCAAGAAGGTGCTGGAGCTGTCGCTGCGTGAAGCTCTCGGGCTCGGGCACAACTACATAGGCACCGAGCACATGCTCCTCGGCCTGGTCCGCGAGGGCGAGGGTGTGGCGGCGCAGGTGCTCGTCAGCCTGGGCGCGGACCTCTCACGGGTGCGCCAGCAGGTCATCCAGCTCCTGTCGGGCTACCAGGCCGCCGGCCCGGGGAAGGCGACCGCCGGGACCGCCCCGAGCAGCCAGGACGTGCCGACGGGCAGCCCGGTCCTGGACCAGTTCGGCCGCAATCTCACCCAGCTGGCCAGGGAGCGCAAGCTCGACCCGGTGATCGGGCGCGAGCGCGAGATCGAGCGCGTCATGCAGGTGCTCTCCCGGCGCACCAAGAGCAACCCGGTCCTGATAGGAGAGCCCGGGGTAGGCAAGACCGCCATCGTCGAGGGCCTTTCACAGCGCATCGTCGCAGGTGACGTGCCCGAGACGCTACGCGGCAAGCAGCTCTACACCCTCGACCTCGGGGCCCTGGTGGCAGGCTCGCGCTACCGGGGCGATTTCGAGGAGCGCCTGAAGAAGGTCCTGAAGGAGATCCGCACCCGCGGCGACATCATCTTGTTCATCGACGAGCTGCACACCCTGGTCGGGGCGGGCGCCGCCGAAGGCGCGATCGACGCCGCCTCGATACTGAAGCCGATGCTCGCCCGGGGCGAGCTCCAGACGATCGGTGCCACGACTCTCGACGAGTACCGCAAGCACTTGGAGAAGGACGCCGCCCTCGAGCGCAGGTTCCAGCCGGTCAAGGTCGAGGAGCCCTCGCTCGCGCACACGATCGAGATCCTGAAGGGCCTGCGTGAACGCTACGAGGCACACCACGGGGTCACGATCACCGACCAGGCGGTCGTGACGGCAGCCAACCTGGCCGACCGCTACATAGCCGACCGCTACCTTCCCGACAAGGCGATCGACCTGATCGACGAAGCCGGGGCCCGGCTGCGCATCCGGCGCATGTCCACGCCCCCCGCTTACAAGGCCATCGAGGACGAGATAGCCAAGGCGAGGAAGGACAAGGGGCTCGCCATCGAGAAGCAGGACTTCCAGCAGGCCAAGCGCCTGCGCGAGCGGGAGGAAGAGCTCCTCCAGCGCAAGGCGGCCAAGG
Source organism: Actinomycetes bacterium (assembly GCA_021821705.1). GTDB lineage: Bacteria > Actinomycetota > Acidimicrobiia > Acidimicrobiales > Palsa-688 > JAJZMF01. The sequence goes on from JAKACE010000281.1 coordinate 2,487, forward strand.
AGCAGGAGTGGCGCGCCGAGGGCGTCGACCTCTTCGACGTCGTCGACGAGGAAGTCATTGCCGAGGTGCTGGCCAACTGGACCGGGATCCCGGTCTACAAGTTGACCGAGCAGGAGACGGCCAAGCTCCTGCGCATGGAAGAGGAGCTGCACAAGCGGATCGTCGGCCAGCACGACGCCCTGAAGGCAGTGTCCCAGGCGGTCCGGCGGACGAGGGCCGGCTTGAAGGACCCCAAGCGCCCGAGCGGGTCGTTCATCTTCCTGGGCCCTTCTGGGGTCGGCAAGACCGAGACCGCGAAGGCCTTGGCGGGGTTCCTCTTTGGTGACGGGTCGGCTCTGGTCCAGCTCGACATGTCCGAGTACATGGAGAAGCACACCGTGAGCCGGCTGGTCGGTTCTCCTCCTGGCTACGTCGGCTACGAGGAGGGAGGCCAGCTGACCGAGGCGGTGCGGCGCAAGCCCTTCTCGGTGGTGCTCTTCGACGAGATCGAAAAGGCCCATCCCGACGTCTTCAACGCCCTGCTGCAGATCCTGGAGGACGGCAGGCTGACCGACGCCCAGGGGCGCACGGTCGACTTCAAGAACACGGTCATCATCATGACCTCCAACCTGGGCACAGCCGACCTGCGCAAGGCCTCGGTAGGTTTCGCCAAGGCCGACGAGGCCGTGTCCCACGAGAAGATGAGGATCAAGGTCAACGAAGCGCTGAAGCAGCACTTCAGGCCCGAGTTCTTGAACCGCATCGACGAGGTGATCGTCTTCCACGAGCTCTCCAAGGACGAGGTCACCGAGATCGTCGACCTGATGATGCTGCGGGTCCGTCGCCAGCTCGAATCGCAGGGCCTGAGCCTGGAGCTGACCCGAGCGGCCAAGTACCTCATCGTCGAGAAGGGCTACGACTCGATGATGGGCGCCCGCCCGTTGCGCCGTGCTCTCCAGCGATTCGTCGAGGACCCCCTCTCCGAGAAGATCCTCTGGAAGGAGTTCCGGGCCGGCGACACCATCATCGTCGACGCCGAGAACGACGAGGTCACCCTCCGGGCGATGGAGCACTTCGAGCCGCCGCCGGTCGAGCTGGTCGGCGCGGGCAGCAGCGACTAGCACAACGAGCAGCAACGACGCTCCAACAGCAGCGCCCTCGGCACGCTTGCGCCTCGTCAAGGAATGAGCGCTGGAGGGTGGCCGGGCGCGGGCGGCCCATGACGCGCCTCCCCCTAAAAGCCAAGATGCTATCACTTACGCAAGCCCCTGACCAGGCACGGTTCCGTACTTTGCCCGCGGGGACATCTTCAGGGTCAGCGGGCCGGCGACAGACGACGGGCCGGCCTTGGGCACGGTAGGTAACGCTGGCGTTGCGTAGCTTGTCCTTCAACCAGCCACCTGAGAACAGGATCTCCGGCGCCTCCTTCAGTGCCTAGTAGTGCACGCCGACACGGACCAGGGGACGGCGGTCAGCCGCTCAGCCGACCTAGGAGCTCGGCCACGTCGACCAGGGCGAAGCCGACGGCGCAGTCGGAGAACCCGTACGGGAGGACCAGGGCCTCACCGTGGAGGAGCGCCCCGCAGGAGTAGAGCACATTTGGCA
>JAKACE010000282.1 GCA_021821705.1 Actinomycetes bacterium
GCCACGAACAGGGGCTGCGGGTTGGTCGAAACGCGGAGCGCCGGAATTCCGGCGCTCCGCGTTGTGCTGTGGGGGATCGAGGCAGTTGGGCGAGGAGTCCCGGGTCCGCGGTGTTTCGCCTCGGCGAGGGTGTTCGGGCCGGCCCGGCTGGCCCGCGGCATCTGAAGGGCCGCGCTCCTCTATGATGGGCCGACCTGCGGGGAGCTGACGCGGCGCAGGACATGGGGCGGATGGTCCCGCGCCGGGCGCCTCGTCGGCTGCGGACGCTCCAAGCGTGGCTACGGTCGCCCGTCGCCGCGCCCCTCTTGGGCATACAGGTCCGGATGAAACAGGGGCGCCACGGCACAGGCCAGGGCGACAATCCACGACTGCTGCCGCGGCACCAGACCCCCGGTCAGCCAGCCGATGGCACCGATCCCGGCCTTGGCCTCCTGGAGGCCCGACAGGCCATCGATAATGGGGCCGAGCTCGCCGCCGGCGGCCAGCGCCTCGGCCGCCGGGGGAGGCAGGCGCATTTGCGGGCCGAGGGCCCACAGCAGGCGGCCGTCGTCGGTTTCCACCGCTGCGACCCCGGTGAGCCACGCACTGCCGTCGGGCCACAGGTCGACGCCGCCTTCCAGACCGACGCCGTAGCGAGCCCCGCTGGTTGTCCGAGCCCGGTGGGCCCGATTTTCGGCGCCGGCACGTGTTTCCGCGATCCCCAAGGGCTGCTCGCGGACACCGGACGGAACGGCGACCATGGCCAAGCGGGGAAGTTCCAGACGGCTGAACACGACACGCACGGCCCCCACCTTGGTGGGGTTCGTCGACCCGACGGCCACATCCCACATGAACGGACCCTCCTTGACCACGCCACCAGTATAACGGGACGCCGCCGGTCCAACCGGCGGCGGATTTTCCGGGCCGCATCGGCAACGGGGCGGGCACCGCGCTTTGGGACCGGGCCGGGCGGAAGCCGCCGGACCGGGCTTGCGGCCCTCCCCATATTATCGTGGACGGGCCAGGGGCAGAGAGACGAGAAAAGGTCTGGACGCCCACCGGCGCACATTCCCCCCGGCGGAACCGAAGGCCTTCGGCGAGGCCAACGAGCGCGAGGCGCCGAGTCGCGAGCAGACGATGCTTCACTTCCCGGCCGCCACCGGCCTGTTCTGATAGAGGCCGATGCGCGCCTGAAAGCCCCGGCATCTCGTTGAAGTGGGTCTGTCCAACGGGTATTGCACGCTCCGGCTCGCCGATGCGCTGCTTTGACCGAAGACCCGGCGGCCCATCCGCTCGAGGGCCCCGCCCCGGCGCTGCCGAGCGCCGGGGCGCAGCTGCGCTACGGCGCTCCTTGGGCGGCGGCCCCCGGCGATCGGGATCCGCTCAGGCGGGCCAGGGGCCGCATGCCGGCGGCGGTCACCGTCTGGTTGGCCCCTGGCGACGAGGCGCCGGCGGCGGGCCGCCTCGGCATGTACCGGGCCGGCATGGGCACCGTGGGGCTGACGGTTTCGTCCCTGGTGGTGGCACCCGGCGAGCCCGGGCGCCTGGCCGGGGTTGTCAACCCGACGACGGACCTGGGCGACCTGTTCGCTTCGGGCAGTGCGACCGCCTTCACCGTTCACATCCTCGGCCGGGGCCAGCGCGCCCTGGCCCGCCATTTCGCCGGCGACGTGCCCGCACCCCAGGGCGAGCTCCGGGTCGAGGCAGGCGCAGCGGGCCTTGCCATCGCTGGCGTCAGTGACCGCATCTACTGCCACAAGGCGACGTGCCACCCGTTCGGCTGGTCGCTCCTGGTGGAAGCCGAGGTGCAGGCCGTGGAGCTCGGAGAGCGCCAAGTTCCACTGGCCTGGTGGTCGGGGGCCTTCGTGGACGTGGGCGGCTGATGACCGGGCGTCTGAGCGCCGAGCCGCTGAGAACAGGGCCGCTGAGCGCTGGGCCGCAGGCGGCCTCTCAGGAACCCGGCGGGGCCCCGGGTGCAGCGGGACGTCCCACCACGTCGAGTGCCTCACCCGACAATCGGAAAGTCGTCCAGCCGTCCATCGTCACGGCCCCCAGGGAACGGTAGAACTCGATGGCGGGTGCGTTCCAGTCCAGCACCAGCCATTCGACCCGCGGCAGGCCCCGCCCCAGCGCTTCTACCGCCAACGCCTGCATCAACCGACGTCCCAGGCCCAGCCTGCGGGCATGCGGGCGGACGTAGAGATCCTCCAGATAGATCCCGTGACGCCCGGTCCATGTCGAGAAGCTGAGGAAGTAGACGGCCATGCCGGCTACCTCGCCCGTCGAGAGCTCCCCTACCTTGGCCCAGACGCGGGGCGAAGGCCCGAAGAGGGCGGCACCCAGATCGGCTTCCGACGCCTCGACGCGATGGGCGGCCTTCTCGTATGCCGCCAGTTCGTGCACCATCTCGACGATGGCGGCCGTGTCGGCGGGGACGGCGTCCCTGACCCGCACCCCGGCTGGCGATGGCGCTTCAGCCACAGCCCCTCACCGGCGAGCCGGGCCGCTGCGAAACGGGCAAAAGCGGGCGGGTGGCTTGGGCGCAAGCAAGTAGCTGCCGACATTGGCTACAGCGCCGAGCGCGCTTGCCGAGAGCAGGGTAGCTACCTGCCGGTGGGCCGATAGGCAAGCAGAAAGGGACCATGGATGGTTTCTGTTCTCTTCGTGGACGACGACATCGACGGCCTCTCGGCCTTGCGTAGAGCTTACGGGCGAGCGTCGGAGGGCTGGGAGGTCTGCTTCTCTGACGACGCCGGCACCGCCCTGGGCACGATCAGCGGCGGAGGGGTCGACGCTGTGGTGACGAGCGCACGCCTGGCCCGTATGAGCACGGCGCGCTTCCTGCGCCTGGTGAAAGACGGGGCGCCCGCCGTCGCCAGGGTGGTCCTTACCGAACCGGGCGACCGTAGCGCCATGCTCAGCGCTCTGCCCGTGGTAAACCAGTGCCTCAGTAGGGCGTGCGGCCAGGAGGCGCTGGCCCGGGTGGTCGAACGGACCGTCGAGCTGAGCGCTCGCATCCACAGCCCGGGCACGACGGCCTTCGTTGCCTCGGTGGGCTCGCTGCCAAGCCTGCCTGACAACCTCGCCGCCCTGGACGCCGCACTGGCGGACGAGGACTGCTCCCTGGCTCATATTGCGGGCATCGTCGGCGCAGACGTGGCCATGACAGCCAAGATCCTCCAGCTGGTCAACTCCTCCTTCTTCGGCCTGAGGGCGCAGGTGTACGACCTCCGCCACGCCGTGGCCTACCTGGGAGTGGAGACGCTGAGGGACTTCGCTGTGGCAGGCTCGGTTTTCCGGGCTTTCGTCCCGAGCCCCCCGCTCTCGGGCAGCTGGATGGCAGCCTTCGCTAGGCACAGTACGGACGTGAGCGAACGCTGCGGCCGCATGGTCCACACCGGCTCCGCCCGGTGCGAGGCCACAGTGGCCGGGATGCTGCACAACATCGGCGAGCTGGTGCTGGCCGAGCGGGCACCGGCCAGGCTGCGGGCCATCTCGGCGGACCTGGCGCAAGGCGCGAGCCCCGACGACGCAGAGGTGCGCACCCTGGGTACGACACTCCCCCTCGTCGGTGCCAACCTGCTGTCGGACTGGGGCATGGGCTACCACATCGTCGAGGCGGTGGCCTGCCAACGCCAAGTCTGGGCCGGCCCGTCCCGCAGCCCCGAGCTCGGCGACATCGTGAGCGTGGCGGACCGTAGCACCGGCGAGAGCGGGCGGGAAGGCCAGGCAGCGCCCGGCCGGCCGCTGCCCTGGGTGCACGTGTGCCACTCCGCCCTGGCCGGACCACCCTCACCCGAGTACCTGGCCGGGGTCGGTCTCACCGGGTACGCCGGCGCAGCAGGCGAGAACGGCGCAGCAGGCGAGAACGGCGCAGCAGGCGAGAACGGCGCAGCCGCCGGGATCGCCAGCTGAGCCGCGGTACAGCCGGCCGAGCCGTCACGGCCGGGCCGTCCCGGTGGCACCGCTGGGAGCCAGGCACGCCGGTCCAACAACTGTGTACGCACACCGCTTGGGCACTGGCGTCAGTAGGTCTGGCGTACCCCGACCTCTTCGAGGTGCTCCATCAGGTCAGCGGGATCCTGGTAGAC
>JAKACE010000283.1 GCA_021821705.1 Actinomycetes bacterium
CTCAGCCGAGACCTCCCGTTCGGTCCGTCCGATAAGCGGGATCTCACCCGACAGCAGGTCCAGCGCCACCCGGTCGGCAGCGGCGGCGGCGCGTGCCAGGGCAGCCACCTCCTGGTCGTCCTTTACAGCCCGCAGGGGCGCGCACACCTGCGACGAGACTTCCCAGTCGCAACCCGGTAACAGGCTTTGGAGCCCCAAGACGAAGGTAGCCCAGGTCCGGTCGCTCACGGCCAGGCGGGGGCGGGGACCGGCCGAGGTGGCGGCGACTGCCTCCACCAGGTCGGCGACGAGGCGCACGGGGTCCTCGGACTCCTCCCACGGCCGCACGCTGAACACATCAGGACGAGCCACGACGCGGGGGGCTTCCAGCTGGGGCACAACCAGCACGGGCTTACCGGCCTCCGGTGCCGCCGGCACCACCAGCATGGTCAGACGCTCCAGAGGCATGGCCTGGTACCCCGAGAGCCAGGGCAGGTCCGCCCCCAGGGACAGCAGCAGGACGTCCGTACCCGAGCCCGACATGGCCCGGCGGGCCTGCTCGAGACGGGTACCGAAGGGTGACCCGGTCGCAGGGCTCACCCGGCGGCCGCCGGGGCGGGGAGCTGGGCCGCCTGACGGGCGTGATAGCTCGAACGCGTCAACGGCGAGGCGACCACCTGGCGCAGTCCGAGGCGGAGCCCGGTCTCGGCGATCCGACCGAACTCCTCGGGCGAGTACCACCGGGTCACCGGCAGGTGCTTGGCACTGGGCCGCAGGTACTGGCCCACGGTCACGATGCTCACCCCGATGGCGGCCAGGTCGGCGAAGACGCCGTAGAGCTCGTCCTCGGTCTCCCCCAGGCCCACCATGAGGCCGGATTTGGCCACCAAACCGGCGCCCACCGCTCGCGAGAGCACGGCCAGGCTGCGGGCGTACGACGCCGACGGCCTCACCGCCCGCTGGAGCCGTGGGACCGTCTCCACGTTGTGGTTGAGCACGTCCGGGCGGCGCTCGAAGATCGTTGCCAACGAGGCCGGGTCGCCCTTGCAGTCCGAGATCAGCACCTCGACCGCCGTGGCCGGGCACCTGGACCGTACCGCCTCGATCGTGGCGGCGAACCCCGAGGCACCCCCGTCCGCCAGGTCGTCACGGGCCACGCAGGTGATGACCGCGTGCGCCAAACCCAGGCGAGCGACCGCCTCGGCGACCCGTTGGGGCTCGCCGGGGTCAAGTGGCATGGGCTTGGCCGTGCTCACCTGGCAGAAACCACATGCCCGGGTGCAGCGCTCGCCGTTGATCATGAAGGTCGCCGTGCCGTCGGCCCAGCACTCGAAGATGTTGGGGCAGCCCGCCTCCTCGCACACCGTGGCCAGGCCCAGGCCATGGACAGTCTTGTGCAGGGAACGGTAGCCGGTGCCCATGTCAGCGCTGGCCCTCAGCCATTCCGGCTTGCGGGACCGCACCGGCAGGGCGGCCCGGGGGTCGACGCCGGCGGCGGCGAGCCGGCCCAGTAGGCGTACCGGTTGCGCACTGTCGCGGCCCCGTGCCGACAGGTCGACGGCCTCTCGGACGAGGGGGGCGCCACGGCCTGCGACGGCCGCCGGCGCAGCGCCGGCCGTGGTCCCGGGCCCTGGGCCACCCCCGTTGGCCGCAGCAGGTGCACCCGTGCCGACCGGCATCGAGCAGTCCTGGCGTTCGACCTGCCTCCCACGACCCCACCGCCGCGCCGCCAGGCCGAAGAACGTCTCGACGACATCGGCCATGGCCACGTCCGCTCCCTCGGCCGCCATCGAGGTGACCGGCTTGCCGACGATGCCACAGGGCACGATGTGCTCGAACATGGACATGTCGGGGGCGACGTTGAGGGCGAAACCGTGCATCGTGCGTTGGCGGCTGTGCCGGGCCCCGATCGCACAGATCTTGCGCGGCACCGGCCCGTCCACGTCCAGCCAGACGCCCGGATAGCCGGGCAGCCGGCCCGCACCGGGCAGGCCCAGCTCGGCCAGCGCGTCCACAACCAGTTGCTCGAGCTCGTGCACGTAGGCCGGGGTCGCACCCGGACCGCTGGGCACCGACAGCACCGGGTAGCCGACGAGCTGGCCCGGGCCGTGGTAGGTGATGTCCCCGCCCCGGTCGGCCTTGACCAGCTCAGCCCCAACACTGGCCGGGTCGACGAGCATGTGCTCCGGCTTGGCCCTGACTCCTGCCGTGTACACGTGGGGGTGCTCCAGCAACAGCAACCAGTCGTCGGCGCCCGGCCCAGCGGCCCACAGGGCCCGCTGCAGGGCATGGGCGTCGCTGTAGGCGACGCGCTCGCCCAGCCAGCGCAGCCGCAGGCTGCGGCCGGGGTTGAGCATGAAGCTCAAGCCGCGGCGCTCACAGCTCTGAGGCCCAGTCCCGGGTCTGGAGGATGTCGCGCACCCTGGCCATGAACGCGGCTGCGTAGGCGCCGTCCACGGCCCGGTGGTCCCAGGACAGGACCAGGTTGCCCACCGGGTGCACGGCAATGCCATCGGAACCGTCCGGCAGTTGCACGGCCACGGGGCGCTTCTTGACGCCGTCGGTCGACAGGATGGCGACCTGGGGCTGGTTGATGACCGGCACCGTGATGAGGGTGCCGAACCCCCCGGCATTGGTGAGCGTGAAGGTACCGCCCGAGATGTCGTCCATCGTCAGGCGCTTGCCCCTCGCCCTCGACGCCAACCCGGAGATGTCACGGGCCAGCCCGAGCAGGCGCTTTTCCTCGGCCCGGTGGACCACGGGCACCAGCAATCCCTCGAAGTCCAGGTCCACGGCCACGCCCAGGTTGACCTCGGAGTGCACTATCAGCTCGTCCTCACCGACCGAGGAGTTGAGGTAGGGCCACTCGGCGAGGGCGTCCACCACCGCCCGGGCGATGAAGGGCAGGTAGGTGAGGCTGAAGCCCTCGGCTGCCTTGAACTTCTCCCGCTGGGACAGACGGACCTTCTCCACGGCGGAATAGTCCACCTCGACCGCGACCATCGTGTGGGCCGAGGTGTGCTTGGAGCGGACCATGTGCTCGGCGGTGCGCCGGCGGATGTTCGTGAAGGGCACCACGGTGTCGCGCTCGCCCGGGCGGGGCGCCGGGACCGCAGGGGCCACGCTCGCCGCAGGGGTCTGGGAAGCCGCTCGAGGGGCGGCAGGTTGAGGAGCGGGGGCCGGAGGCGCCGGGGCTTGGGGCGCGGGGGCCTGGGCCACGAAAGCCCCCCCATTGGTCGACGCCGCCACGGCCGTAGCGGTGCCGGCACCGCCTCGCTCGATGGCCGCCATCACGTCGTCACGGGTGATGCGCCCGCCCGCTCCGGTGCCGGGGATCTGGGCCGGGTCGAGCCCGTTCTCGGCGATGAGCCGCCGCACGACCGGCGACAGGAGCTTTGCCGACCCGGGCCCGCTGGTGGCGGGGCGGCCTGCTGGCCTACCGGCGGCCTGGGCGGCCGGCACCGCTTGGGCGCCCGGGCTCGTCTCGGCCGTGCCGGCCGTCTGCCCCGCCGCCCCAAGAGGCTCCGCCTCTGCCTCCATCTGCTCGGGTGCCACCGCTCGCGCCTGCTCAGGCGGCGCCGGCTCGCTGACTTCGGGCGACGGGACGCTGTCGGCAGCGGTCCCATTGGACGTGGCCGCGTCACCCACGACCGCCAGCTTGGTCCCGACCGAGACCGTCTCACCCTCGGGCACCAGGATCTCGGTTACCGTCCCGCTCACAGGTGAAGGGACCTCCGAGTCGACCTTGTCCGTCGAGACCTCGAACAAGACCTCGTCCTCGGCGACGGTGTCACCGACCTGCTTGTGCCACTTGGTGATGGTGCCTTCGGTGACCGTCTCACCGAGCTGGGGCATCGTGATGTCAGCCAACGTGAAGACCTCTTCCAGCCAGGGCGAGCATCGTCTCGCCGAAAACTTCGGACAGTGATGGGTGCGGTTGCACGAACTGGGCCACCTCGTCAGCGGTGGCCTCCCAGTTGACGGCCAGGTAGCCCTGGCCGAGCTGCTCGGTGACCCAGGGGCCGGCCATGTGCACCCCGAGGATGCGACCGGCACGGCCGTCCGGAAGCTTCTCGGCGAT
>JAKACE010000284.1 GCA_021821705.1 Actinomycetes bacterium
AGCGGCTTTCTTGCCCGGGCCGCCGCAGCCCGCGACCAGAGCCAATGAGGCAGAGGTGGCGAGGAGGACGGCCACTCGGCGCCCGCCGAATGGCACTCTCATATCGGGCCCAACGATACCCGGCGGTGGAGGGCGCCAGCCAGCCACCCCGCTGCGGCCAGTGCCCTACCGACCGGTGGTCCTGTTACTTGCGCTGGCCCTGGAGGCGGACGGCTTCGGCAGCCGCGGCGATGGCTTCGGGGTCACCGAGCCAGCGACCGCCGGCCTGGAGCGGGCGCAGCTGTTCGTCCAGGTCGTACACGATGGGCACCCCGGTGGGGATCTCGAGCTTGGCGATGTCGTCTCCGCCCATCTGGTCGAGGTGCTTGATGAGCGCCCGGAGGCTGTTGCCGTGTGCGGCGACGAGCACGACCTTGCCCGCCAGGAGGGTGGGGGCGATCGAGTCGTACCAGTAGGGCACCATGCGCACGACGACATCGGCCAGGCACTCGGTGGCAGGTACCACTCCTGGTATGTAGCGCGGGTCATCGGCCAGGTCGTAGGGGCTGCCCTCGGGCATCGGCGGCGGGGGTACGTCGTAGCTGCGCCGCCACAGCTTGAACTGCTCGTCCCCGTACTTGTCCCGGGTTTCGGCTTTGTCCAGCCCGGTGAGACCGCCGTAGTGGCGCTCGTTGAGCCTCCAGTGCCTATGTACCGGGATCCACAACCGCCCGGTCTCCTCCTGGACGATGTTGAGGGTCCTGACCGCCCGGGTGAGCAGCGACGTGAAGGCCACCTCCGGCAGCAGGCCCTCGTTGGCCAGGAGCCGCCCCGCCTGGCGCGCCTCTTGCTCGCCGGTCGGAGAAAGGTCGACGTCCCACCAGCCGGTGAAGCGGTTCTCCAGGTTCCAGAGGCTCTGTCCGTGACGCACGAGTAGAAGGGTGGGCATGTCCCGAGCCTACCTGGCCGGCGTGATGGCCCCCTCGGGACGCCCGGGTGAAAAGGCCCCTGTCCAAGGGCCCTAAGCTCGGCGGGTGGCCCAGACGATCCCGGTGCCGGCGGAAGCCGCAGACGTGGCCCGCCCGGCGCACCTGAGGCCTGCCGCCAGGCACCCCACGCCCCCGCAGGGCGGCCTGGCGACGTGGTTGCTGGCCTTCGTCCTGCTCTTCGTCGCCGCCGGGGCATGGTCCTTGGCCGCACCCCTCGGTTCGTCGCCTGACGAGCCCGCCCAACTGATACGGGCCGCCTCGTTGGTACGGGGCCAGCTGGTCGGCCGCGCCCTGCCCGGCTCGCCAGGCGCCCAGGGGAGCATCGTGGTGGTGCAGGTGCCCGAGGTCTTCGCTGCCCTGGCCAACGACGTGAGCTGCTTCGACGTCGACCCGTGGAAGCCGGCGGGCTGCCAGTTGCCCCTCGGCGGCTCCACCGTCGACCAGCCGGTCGAGACCTATGTGGGACGCTACCCGCCCCTGTATTACGCCCTGGTGGGGCTGCCTACCCTGGCCATGGTCTCGGTGAAGGGCATATATGCCGCCCGCCTGGTCAGCGCGGCCGTGTCGGCGGCCATGATCGCGCTGGCCGTGGTCTCGGTGCGCCGCTCCCGCGCCCGGCCGCTGTTCGGCGCCGGCCTGTCGCTGGCGGTCACCCCGATGGTCCTCTACCTGGCCGGGATGCTCAACCCGAGCGGGTTCGAGATGTCGGCCGCTGTGGCGGTCTTCAGCGGTTCCCTGGCCCTGGCCTCGCTCCCGCTCCAGCGGGTAGGCCCAGCGGTGCTCGCCGCCGTGGGGGTGCCCGCCATGTGCCTCATGCTGGTGCGCTCGCTGGCGCCGCTGTGGGTGCTGGCGGCGCTGGCTGTCCTGGTGGTGCTGAGGCCGTGGCCCGAGGTCGTGGCCCTGTTGAGGCGCCGGGCCGTGCGTTGGTGGATGCTCGCAGGCGTGGCGGCGGCCGGTACGGGCCTCGCCTGGGACATGACGGCGGGGGCGCTGCGCCTGCAGCCCGGCACGGCGGCGCCCGCCCGCGGCGGCGAGGCCGCTGTGCTCCACGCTGTGATGGACCGCATGCACCTGATAGCCGTGTCGAGCATCGGCCAGTTCGGTTGGCTCGACACGCCGTCGCCGATGGGGGTCGTGATGGCCTGGGCCGCTGGCTTCGGCCTGCTGGCCGCGCTGGCGCTCCTGGCCGCCAGGCGCCGCCAGGTCGCCGCCGTGGTGGGCACCGGGCTGGCCTGGGCCGGTTTCTGCTTCCTGTTCGTCTGGGCCATGGTGCCGACCCACGGGCTGGTCGGCCAGGGCCGCGACTTCCTCGGGCTGGCTGCCGGCATGCCCCTGGTGGCGGGGGTGTGCGTGCGGCCCTCGGCGCTGCCCGGGGGATTGCGCAGCCTGGCAGGGGCGGCGCGCTACGTCTTGCCTTTCGGCGCGGCCGTTTGCCAGGTCGCCGACTTCTACTGGGTGCTGCGCCGCTACGACGTCGGCCTCAAAGGCCCGTTGGACCCCTTTGCCCACGTCCCCGGTGGCTGGGCGCCGCCCGTGCCAGGCCCGGTGCTGGTCGCTCTCTTCGTCGCGGCCGTTTCGGGCACGGCGCTCGTCCTGGCTGCTTTGGGCGCCAACGCCGGCCCGACCGTCGCCTGGCACCGGTCACGCAGCCCGTCTGAGCCCCCGCCGCCATGGCCGGACTGGGCACCGTGAGCGGCCCGGGCGGCTGACCTCGGGCCGGGCGCCTGACCTCGGCGGCTGACCTCGGAGCTGGGTGGGCCGACGCCATCCGCCGGGCAGGGCCCAGGGTCGTGCCTACCGGAGCGCGCTGTCCTGACAGGAGGTTCGTGCCTTTCCGCCCTCCATGCAAACTTTCTTGATACTAGGGCACTCAACTTTGCTATCCTGGCTCGCAGAGCAGTCTGACCTGCTCGGCAGACGTCTCAGGCAAACAAACGAGTGCCGGCCCCAGGGCGGTCGGCCTCCACAAGGAGGAGCCAAATGGCAAAGGCAGTGGGTATCGACCTGGGTACCACCAACTCGGTCGTCGCGGTACTGGAGGGCGGCGAGCCGACCGTTATCGCCAACGCCGAGGGAGCGCGCACGACCCCGTCCGTCGTCGGCTTCTCGAAGTCCGGCGAGGTCCTGGTGGGCGAGGTCGCCAAGCGCCAGGCCATCACCAACCCTGACCGGACCATCCGCTCCGTCAAGCGCCACATGGGCGACAACGGCTGGCGCATCGACATCGACGCCAAGGGCTATTCGGCTCAGGAGGTCTCCGCCCGCATCCTCCAGAAGCTCAAGAGGGACGCCGAGAGCTACCTCGGCACCAGCGTGACCCAGGCGGTCATCACCGTCCCGGCCTACTTCGACGACGCCCAGCGCACGGCGACCAAGGAGGCCGGCCAGATCGCCGGCCTGGAGGTCCTGCGCATCATCAACGAGCCGACCGCCGCCGCGCTCGCTTACGGCCTGGACAAGGAGGAGGAGCAGACCATCCTCGTGTTCGACCTGGGCGGCGGCACTTTCGACGTTTCCGTGCTCGAGATCAGCGAGGGCATCTTCCAGGTCAAGTCCACGAGCGGCAACACCCATCTCGGAGGCGACGACTGGGACCAGCGGGTCATCGACTGGCTCGTCAAGACGTTCAAGGACACCGAGGGCGTCGACCTGTCCAACGACAAGATGGCATTGCAGCGCCTGAAGGAGGCGGCCGAGAAGGCCAAGATCGAGCTGTCTGCGGTCCAGGAGACCAGCATAAACCTGCCGTTCATCACGGCCACGAGCGAGGGCCCCAAGCACCTCGACGTCAAGCTGACCCGGGCCAAGTTCCAGGAGATGACAGCTGACCTGGTCGAGGCCTGCAAGGGCCCGTTCGACCAGGCCATCAAGGACGCCGGCCTTAGCAAGGACGCCATCGACCACATCGTTCTCGTAGGCGGTTCTACCCGCATGCCCTCGATCTTGGACCTGGTCCGCTCCCTCACAGGCAAGGACCCTCACAAGGGCGTCAACCCTGACGAGGTTGTGGCTGTCGGTGCCGCGATCCAGGCCGGGGTGCTGATGGGCGAGGTCAAGGACATCCTCCTGCTGGACGTCACGCC
>JAKACE010000285.1 GCA_021821705.1 Actinomycetes bacterium
CGGCAGCCAAGCCCCAAAAGCCCAAGACACCTGCCGCGCTGCCGGGCGGCAGCTCGCACGCCCTGGCCAAGAGGGTCAAAGTTGCCACCAGAGTGCCCAATCCGCTCGATTGGGGCCTGCTGCTCGGTGCCGGATTGCCGGTCGGCGCGCTGGTTGCCCTGGTGCTGGTCATGCTCGGCGCTCCGGCGGCCCGCCGGCGCTTCAGGCGCTTGGCCCGTCGCCGACCCGAGGACCCCACCCTGTTTGCTACGGGTGCCTGGCTTGAGATGGTCGACGGCCTGGTCCGCCTCGGGCTCGTGGTGCCCGACGCTGCCACCGGCGCGGAGATAGCCCACAGCGTCGGCGAGCGCTTCGGCCAGGAGTGCGCTGACACGGTGGCCAACATCTCCTCCCTGGCCGACCGGGCCTTGTACAGCACCCGGTGGCCGCCGGACCAGGCCGGGGCCGAACAAGCCTGGCATGCCCAACACATGCTCTACCGGCACGTGCGCCGCAAGGTGAGCAGGCGCCAGCGGGCCCGCGCCCTACTGCTGGTAGGCCCAGCGCCCGCCCGGCCGAGCTCTCCGGCCACCTACAGCCCCACCGCCCGGCCCAGGTCCCGCACCATCCGGCGCGCCGGCCGGCGAAGATGAGGCTACGCCGCTCCGGGCAGGCGCCCGCTGCCGCACCCACGACCTTCCCGGGCTACGCGGATGTGTCGGAGCTGGCGACGGGCACCTTCGCCAGCGTGTACCGGGCCACGGAGCTGGGCACGGCCAGACCGGTTGCCCTAAAGGTCGTGAGGGTGGCCAGCGCCTCGCCTCACACGGTAGAGGTTTTCAAGAAGGAGCTCTCCGCCCTCTCGCTGCTGAGCAACCACCCCAACGTGACCACCCTGTACAGGAGCTTCTTCACACCCGAGGGCCGCCCGGTCCTGGTCCTCGAGCTCTGTCGCGGCTCCCTGGCCGAGCGGGCCCGGCGACAGGGCCCGCTCTCGCCCGCAGAGACGGTCCAGGTTGGCGTCAAGATCGCCGGCGCGCTCGAGACGGCCCACCGCTCGGGCCTCCTGCACCGCGACATGAAGCCGCAGAACATCCTGGTCTCGCAGTTCGGCGAGCCGGTTCTCGCCGACTTCGGCGTAGCCGCACTGCAGGCCGCCGCCCAGTCGACCGAGGGCATTTTCGGCTTCACGACGCTGCACGCACCTCCCGAGGCCCTGGAGGGGCACCCCCTGGGGCCGGCCGCCGACGTGTACGGCCTGGCGTCGTCCATGTACCAGCTACTGCTGGGCCGGGGCCCTTTCGCTTCATACGACGGCGAGGCGCCCGCCTCGGTCATCCTGCGCATACTGCGCGACCCGCCACCGCGCCCTCCTGTGACCGGCATGCCGGTGGCACTCGCCGACCTGCTCGAGCGCTGTCTGGACAAGGACCCGGGCCGGCGTCCCCAGAGCGCCGGCGACCTGGCGGACCAGCTCAGGCAGATCGAGGTGAACGCCGGGTGGGCGCCGACACCCTACGTGGTGTGGGGACCGGGCCAGAGCCCCGCCCTCGTCGGTGCTCCGGCGGCGCAAGTGCCCTCACCGGCGCCCTGGGCGGGTCGCACCGCCACGGGGCAACCAGGTGGCGCCGACGGCACGGGCCCCGGCGCTTCGCCCGGGCCCGGCCCCGTCGCCGCCCCGCTCCCCGCCGGCCCAGGGCCGGCGAGCCCGGGCGCCAGACAGCGCCAGGTGCTCCAACCGAGGGCCGTCGCCCAGGTCCCGGCCCCCGGCCCCCCCGGTAGGGCGCCCCTGCCAACCGGAACACCGGCCATGCTTGCGCCTTCCACTGCGGCGCCGGGGCCGGGGGCACCCGCCCCGCGCCAGCTGCCGCAGGGCACCTACGCTCCGCCGGCCCAGGACCGGGCCGGCGGCTACCCTCCGGTCCCTCCCCGGCTCGCCTCGCCCGGCATGCTGGCGGCCGTGCCTGCGAGCAGCGCCGCCGAGCACACGCTGAGACTTGGCCAACCCAGGCCGGCCGAGTTCGCGCCTGCCCCGGCCCCCATGGCCCCCGGGGCCCCGGCCTGGGGCTTTCCTTCCCAAACTGCCCCTGCGCATGCAGACCTCAGCTCGTTGCCACCCCGCACCGTCGGCCCGACCTTCGGGCTGCCCCCGCCGCCGGCCAAGCCGAGGCAGGGCCCTGCCCGGGCGCGTGCCGCTCTGGCCGTGGCCGCCGCAGCGGCGGGTGCAGTGCTGGCAGCGGTATTGCTGCACCTGCACTGAGGACCTCGAAACCGTCCTCGGCGCCTCACCGGCGCGGGTACCCTGCCTGGGATGAACGGGACCAGCACGATGAAGACGGTCCTGTCCGGCATCCAGCCGACAGGAGGCGCCCACCTGGGCAACTACCTCGGTGCCCTGCGCTGGTGGGTCGACTTCCAAGACCGCTACGACGCTTACTACTGTGTCGTCGACCTGCACGCCCTCACGGTGCCGGGCGAGCCCGAGGAGCTGCGCCGGTCCACTTTGGACATGGCTGCACTGCTGCTTGCGTGCGGGCTCGACCCTGGGCGCTGCACCCTGTTCGTGCAGAGCCACGTTCGCCAGCACGCCGAACTGGCCTGGCTCCTGCAGTGCACGGCCAGCATGGGCGAGCTGGCCCGGATGACCCAGTTCAAGGACAAGACCGCAAAGGCGGGAGAGGAGTCGGCGCGTGCCGGCCTGTTCACATACCCCGTGCTGATGGCCGCCGACATCCTGCTCTACGACGCCGACGTGGTGCCTGTCGGCGACGACCAGCGCCAGCACCTGGAACTGACCCGCGACCTGGCCCAACGCTGGAACGCTCGTTACGGCCAGACCTTCACGGTGCCGGGAGCGGCCATACCGCCTGCCGGCCGGGGGGCTCGCATCATGGACCTGCAGGAACCGGAGCGCAAGATGTCCAAGTCGGCGACCTCCGACGCCGGTGTCGTCTACCTGTCGGACAACCCGGCCACCGTGCAGAAAAAGATCAAGCGAGCCGTAACGGACCTCGACCCGCCAGGGCCGGGCGCCGTGCGCTGGGACCCCGAAGCCAAGCCTGGGGTCTCCAACCTGCTCGAGCTGTTGGCCGCGTTCCGCGGCGGTGACCCGGCCGAGCTGGCCAAGGGTTACGAGAGCTACGGCCCCCTCAAAGCAGACGTCGCGGCTGCCGCCGTTGAGGCGCTGGGCCCGGTGCAAGAGCGCTACCGCGCCCTGGGGGCGGACCCGTCGACGGTCCTCGACGTGCTGCGGGACGGAGCCGCCCGAGCCTCCTCGAAGGCGGAGGAAACCCTGGACCGGGCACGCCAAGCCATCGGCCTCCTCCCCCGCTGAAGGGGCCCACCGGGCTACTCACAGTGCGGCAGCGGCCGCCTCGTCTGCACTCAGTGCTCCAACAGCTCCTGCGGCCGGGGCCGTTGCCGGGCCCGCAGGCGTCACTGTCAATGCGGCCAGCACGTACTCGCAGGCCTCGTCCTCGGTGGAGAAGCTCAGCGAACGCTGCTCCCGCCGGGGCTCCCAGACCAGCACCTCCCAGCTGCGCTCGTTTGGCCGGACGATGCATGCCCCGGCGCTCACGCTCCTCGGCGCCTCGAGGCCCACCAGGAGGTAACTGTCCTCGGGGACACCAGCCGCACCAAGACGCTGTTTCAGCTGCACCCGGTCCATCGCGTTGCCCTCCCTGGAGTTTGCCGGCCGGTAGGGGGCCTCCCGTACAGTTCTAGCGCGATCGGCCCATAGGTGCCGAACCCAGACTATCGACGCAAAACCGGTCAGTGCCGGTGCGGGCCCTTACCCTGCCTACCGGCGCTTCGCAGCGCAGTTGATGCAAAGACGCGCCGCAGGCATGGCCTCGAGGCGCGCCGGGGCGATCTCCTGGTCACACGCCTCGCACCTGCCGTAGGACCCGGCATCCATCTTGGCCAGGGCATGCTCGACCTCTACCAGGTTGGTGGTGAGGCTGGTGGCGAGGACCTCGGTCTCACCTCTCTCGGCTGTCACCTGGCTCGAGTCGGCGAAATTGGGGTCGTACGACAGGCCCTCGGTGCCGACACCGAGCTCTTC
>JAKACE010000286.1 GCA_021821705.1 Actinomycetes bacterium
CCTGGAGGTGTCCTCATGGGGGTACGTGTTGACGGACGGGCGGTTGCTGCTGGAGGAACCATGTGAGCAGCTGAAGGCCAGGCCCGATTTGGGTTCTCTTTTTCTGGGCCGTGGTGGCCGGGAGATGGGTTCGCGAGGCGATGGCCGCGGCGGCGAGGCCCCTTCACCAGCGGGTCTTGCCGCGGCCCTGGGCGAAGGCCGGAGATGAGCATGCTCAGCGGCGGGGGTGCGGGCAAGAGAGCGGGGGCCGGCTTCGTGCCCGAGCGGGGGGTGATCGACCGTACCAGCGCCGCCGAGGCGGCGGCACGCGAGCTGCGGGCGTTGATCCTGTCCAGGCAGCTGCCCGCCGGGACTCTCCTGCACCAGGGTGAGCTGGCGACGCACCTGGGGGTGAGCCGGACGCCCCTGCGGGAGGCGCTGCAGCGCCTGACAGCGGAGGGGCTCGTCCGCATCGACCCCCACCGAGGTGCCGTCGTGGCACAGCCGACGTTCGCTGAGGTCAAAGAGATCTACGAACTGCAGATGCTGCTCGAAGGGGCGGCGGCGCGAGCTGCTGCCATCGCGGCTTCCGCCGAGGGCCTGTCGGCGGTCGAAAAGGTGCTCGACGCCCACGAGCACGGCCACAGCGGTCATGACTGGGTTGAGAGCAACGTCGCTTTCCATGCCAGCATCTACGAACTTGCCAACAAACCACTTCTGGTGGAGCTGATCGGGCTGCTACGCAACCGGGCCGCGCTGTACGTAAACCTGTTGGCCCGGACCGAGGACGGTCGCGCCCGGGCCGACCACGAGCACCGGCTCATGCTGGAGGCGCTGCGCCGCCATGATCCCGACGAGCTGGAGAAGCTGGTGTGCCAGCACTTGCAGCGGACGCTCGACTGGCTGCACACCGTGATCGAAGACGAGTAGGAGGGATCTGTGCGTTTCGCCACACTTACCGACGGTGAGAGGTTGTTCACCTGCGTCTTCGCAGACGAGCAGTGGCTGGAGATCCCGTCCTCGGGGGGATCTCCAGGCGAGAGGCTCATGTCCGCCCTCAACAGTCCCGCCGACGCCCTCGCGGCGGCACGCCCTCGCGGCACGGCAACGGGGCTGCGCCCCGCCATGCCTTACCGTCCATGGCGCGACGTCTTCTGCCTGGGCAAGAACTACCGCGCTCATGCCGAGGAGTTCTCCCGCTTCAACGGGGACGCAGACGTCGTGCCCGAGGCGCCCGTCGTGTTCGCCAAGTCCGCGTCGGCCATGTGCGGCCCGGACGACGACCTGGCGGTCCGGTACGACGTCGCCGGGGCCCTGGACTACGAAGCGGAACTGGTTGTGGTCATCGGCCAGGGCGGTAGCTGTGTAGACAAGGCGCAAGCGCTGGACCACGTGGCGGGGTACTCGATCTTGAACGACACGACAGCGCGCGACCTGCAGAAACTGCATGCGCAGTGGTACCTGGGCAAGTCTCTCCCGGCGGCGACCCCGTGGGGCCCCGTCGTCGTGACACCCGACGAGCTCGAGCCGTTCGGCGAGAGGGTGATCTCGGCCACTGTCAACGGCGAGCAGCGCCAGCGAGCCGTCCTTGGCCAGATGATCTTCACCGTGGAGGACGCCGTTGCGAGCATCTCACGGGTCGTGGGCCTCCAGGCCGGGGACCTCATTGCCATGGGCACGCCGAGCGGGGTGGGTGTGGGCTTCGACCCCCCCCGTTTCCTGGCCGACGGGGACGTGGTCACATGCACGATCGACGGGATCGGCGAGCTGCACAACCGTGTGCGCGTGGCACCGGGGTTGACGCGGGAGGCCGGCGACCTGGCCTTCCGGGGGCGGGCCTGAGGGGCGCGTCGTGCACTCGCACGGGTTGCTCATCGGGGGCAAGGAGGTGCCCGCATCGGACGGTGCCACCCTGCTGGTGCGGGACCCGGCGCGCGACCAGGTGATCGCCGAGGTGGCGTGCGCCGGCGCCGACGATGTCGACTTGGCAGTCAGGTCAGGGGCCGAGGCCTTCGACAGCGGCGTGTGGCGCGACATGCCCCCGGGCGCCAGGGCCCGGCTGCTCAACCGGTTCGCCGACGCCCTGGAGGACAACCTGGAGGAGCTGTACAAGCTGGAGACGGCCAACAACGGGCGCCCGGTGCGCGAGACCAGAGCGCAGGTCTCGAGGGTGCCGGAGTGGTACCGCTACAACGCGGCGCTGCTCCTGGCTGACCGCAGCAACGTGATCCCCATCAGCGGGCCTTACCTCTCCTACACTTCCCGCTTCCCACTCGGGGTGGTGGGCATCATCTCGTCTTTCAACCACCCTCTGATGATCGGCTCCAAGAGCTTGGCTCCGGCGCTCGCCACGGGCAACAGCGTTGTCCTCAAGCCGTCGGAGCTGACCCCGCTGACCAGTTTCAGGTTGGCGGAGATCGCCCTGGAGGCCGGGCTGCCGGCCGGGGTGCTCAATGTCGTCGTCGGGTTGGGCCCGGTGGCGGGGCAGGCGTTGGCGGCCCACCCCGGTGTCGCCAAGGTGACGTTCACGGGCGGTACCAAGGCCGGTAGGGCGGTGGCGATGGCGGCAGCCGCCCGTTTCGCCAAGGCAACCATCGAGGTGGGCGGTAAGACGCCGATGATCGTCTTCGACGACACGCCCATCGACGACGCAGTGGCGGGCGCGATGTTCGCAGGCTTCGTGGCCGCCGGCCAGACCTGCATCGCCGGTACCAGGCTCCTCGTGCAGGACACCATCCACGACGAGTTTGTCTCCCGCCTGGTCGAGCGTGTGGGCGGCCTGCGCCTCGGCGACCCCGCTTCGGCTGGCACTGACGTTGGCCCTGTCATCTCGGCAGCGGCTCGCGAGCGGGTGCTGGCCTACATCGACGGCGCAGTGAAGGCCGGCGCAGTGGTCGCCGTCGGGGGACGGGGAGCCAGGCCGGTGGAGGTCCCTGGCGGGTATTTCGTGGAGCCGACAGTGCTCAGCGGTGTCACAAACGACATGGCGGTCGCCCGCGAGGAGATCTTCGGCCCGGTACAGGTTGTGCTCCGCTTCTCCGACGAGGAAGAGGCATTGCGGCTGGCAAACGATTCTCCCTTTGGGTTGGGCTCGGCCGTCTGGACACGGGATGTAGCCCGGGCCCACAGGGTCGCCGGCGCGCTCACCCACGGCATCGTATGGGTCAACGACCATCACCGCCTGGATCCCGCCTCGCCCTGGGGTGGAGTGCGTGACAGTGGGACCGGGCGAGAGGGCGGTTGGGAGTCCTTCCACGATTTCACCGAGGTTCGGGCGGTAACAATCCGTACGGCCCGCGAGCCGGTGGACTGGTTCGGGGGCCGCGAAGAAAGGTTGAACTGATGACAGCGGCGAGGCTCGACCCTGTGCCGGCGGCACAGGGTATGGACATCTGCCAGGAAGGCCCTGTCGTGCGGGTGACCCTCGAACGACCGCCGGGCAACCACATGTCGATGGACATGTGCCGGACGCTCACGCTCCTGCTCAACGAACCGCCGGACGGAACCCGCCTGCTGCACCTGAGGGCGCGAGGGCCGGCCTTCTGCCTGGGGCGAGACCGCCGCTCCGGGAGCGAGGAGGATCTGCGCCGGGATGCGGCGACCCTCGTCGGGCTCAACAAGGCGCTCGGGGCCGGTCGCCTCGTAACCGTGGCGGAGGTCGGT
The DNA here is from genome assembly GCA_021821705.1 of Actinomycetes bacterium. Taxonomy (GTDB): domain Bacteria; phylum Actinomycetota; class Acidimicrobiia; order Acidimicrobiales; family Palsa-688; genus JAJZMF01. Next base: position 3,643 of record JAKACE010000286.1, read on the forward strand.
GGTGACGCAGCCGGTTACGGCGTCGGCCTGGCGGCGCTCAGTGACCTGTCGTTCGCGGCGCCGGCGGCGCGTTTCTGTTTTCCCGAGGTGGAGATCGGGCTTGCCCCGACCGTTGTCCTGTCCTGGCTCCCGGCCCTGGTGGGCAGGGCGCAGGCCTTCCGGCTCACAGCTTCAGGGGTGAGTATTGACGGGCGCCAGGCGGCCGGGATCGGTCTGGTGACGGCGGCCTCGGAAGACAGTGAGAGCCTGAGTGACCTCGTGGCTTCGGAGATCGACATGCTGCTGCGCCACCCCTTCGAGGCGCAACTGGCGATACGCTCGTTCATGAGGGAGACGGCCGGTGCGCCCCCGGCGGCGATGGACAGCATGTCCGTCGACCACCTGGTGGCCAATT
>JAKACE010000287.1 GCA_021821705.1 Actinomycetes bacterium
CAAAAAGCGCAGGGCGACGTCGAAGGTGGCCCCTCCCCAGCACTCGAGGGAGAAAAGCCGGGGCAGGCGGTGGGCGAAGTACGGCGCAGCGAGCAGCATGTCCCGCGTGCGCAGCCGGGTGGCGAGCAGCGACTGATGGGCGTCGCGCAACGTCGTGTCCGTCACCAGCACCGGGACCTGGCTGCGCAGCCACCGGGCAAACCCTTCCGGTCCCAGGTGCTCGAGCAGTTGGCGGGTGCCCTCAGGCGGCGGCGCACCGTCGCGGTGCAGGTCGGTAGGCAGTTTGACGGCCGGCTCCGCCGGGGCGGCAGCGGGGGCGGCACCGTTTGGCCGGTTGACAGTGACGTCGGCGATGTAGGTGAGCAGGCGAGTGCCCCGGTCCGCACCGCTGCGCCTGCTGGCCAGTGACGGCCTCTCCTCGATAAAGGTCGTGGTCAGCTTCCCGGCAGTGAAGTCCGGCTCCTCGAGAACGCTCTGCAGGAAGGGGATGTTGGTGGCCACTCCCCGCACCCGGAACTCGGCCAGGGCGCGCCGCGCCCTGGTGACCGCCTCTGGGAACGTGCGCCCCCGGCAGGTGAGCTTGACGAGCAACGAGTCGAAATGGGGCGAGACTTCGGCCCCTAGGTAGGTGCACCCGTCGAGGCGGACGCCATGGCCGCCGGGCGAGCGGTAGGCCGTTATCTGGCCCGTGTCGGGCCGGAACCCCTGGGCCGGGTCCTCGGTGGTGATGCGGCACTGGAGGGCGGCGCCGGTGAGCTCTATCGAACCCTGGGATATGCCGAGGTCCGCCAGCGTCGCCCCGGCCGCCACCTGCAACTGGGCCTGGACCAGGTCGACGGAGGTGACCTCTTCGGTCACCGTGTGCTCGACCTGGATACGCGGGTTCATCTCGATGAAGACGTAGCGCCCGTCTGCGCCCACCAGGAACTCGACGGTCCCGGCGTTGAGGTAGCCGACCGCCCGGGCGAACTTGACGGCGTCCGCCCACAGTCGCGCCCGAAGCTCGTCCGCCAGGTTTGGGGCCGGCGCTATCTCGACCACTTTCTGATGGCGGCGTTGCACCGAGCAGTCGCGCTCGAAGAGGTGGACGACCTCGCCGCTTGCGTCGGCCAGTACCTGTACCTCGACGTGGCGCGCCCCGTTCACCGCCTCCTCGAGGAAGACGGTGGGGTCGCCGAAAGCGGTCTCCGCCTCCCGCACTGCGGCTTCGACGGCCGCTCTCAGGTCCTCCCGGCGCTCGACCCGGCGCAGGCCCCGGCCACCCCCGCCGGCCGCAGCCTTGACGAACAAAGGGAACCCGATCTCGTCACCAGCGGCCACCAGCTCGTCGACATCGGCCCTGGGCCCGGCGCTGCGCAGGACGGGGATACCGGCGGCCGCGGCCTCCTGCTTGGCCCGGACCTTGTTGCCGGCCAGGGCGAGGACCTCGGGCGGAGGCCCGACGAATGTGATGCCCGCCTCGGCGCAGGCGCGCGAAAGCTCCGGGTTTTCGCTGAGGAAACCGTAGCCGGGGTAAACGGCGTCGGCGCCGCAGCGCCGAGCCACCTCGATGAGGCCGGGGATGTCCAGGTAAGCCCTCAACGGGTGCCCGCGCTCGCCGATCTCGTAGCTCTCGTCCGCCTTCTGGCGGTGCAACGAGTAGCGGTCCTCGTAGGGGAACACCGCCACCGAGGTGTACCCGAGCTCGTTTATGGCCCGAAAAGCCCTGACTGCGATCTCACCCCGGTTGGCTACCAGCACCTTGCGCACGGGGTCGAGCGTAGCTTGCGCCACCGTTACGCCCGGGAGCCAGGTGCTGGGACTACCCCGCCGCTGGTAGCGCTTCCAGCTCCTCGACCACCCACTCGGTGCTCGTCTTGGCAGCTGTCTCAGGCAGCGCCCGGCAACCCGGTTGGGGGACGCGGCGGCCGGCCACGACGACCGCCCGCCAGCTCCCCAGTGGGCCGGCGTCGAGCTGCCACTGCCCGTCCCCCACCGGCTCCGCCCGCCTCCTGGTTGTGAGCAGTGCCATGCCGACGCGGGCGGCCACGGCCCGGTCCAGCGCCTGGGCCGGGCCGGGGCCGAGGGTGGCACAGCCCCGGTAGCGGCCCAGCACCTCCTGCGGTGACGCCGAACCGTCGGCCAGCGAACGCACCAGGTTGGCGTCGGCATAGGCCCACAGCGAGGCAGAGGGCAACATCACGACGGTAGGAGCGAAGCGGTGGCCCCCGGTGTGGCTGGTGCGCCACACCCGCCAGGAGGGGACATCGCCGGAGCGGGGGGCCTGTAAGGCCTGGACCAGCCCCATCCCCCGCGACCCGCAGCAGGCGTCACGGGAGCCATGAGTGCAGACGAGGACGTCCTGCGGGCCCTGTCCCGTGCGACCATGGCCCCCGGGCCCGTGGTCATGGCCGTGCTTTGCGGGCCCGTCCGGTGCCGGCCTGGCCTGCACCGGCTCGGTGAGCAGGTCGCGGGCCGCCTCGGCGAGAGAGCCCGGGGGCACCTGCCGCTCCGAGCGGCGCAGTTCCCCTGCCCAGCCCGGTTGGGCCGGGCGGTAGCAGACGAGGCGCCGCAACGGCATCGGCTCGCCTCCGAGAGGGCGCCAATCGGGCCGGACCACCGCCTGGAGGCGCACACCGGCCGCAGCCGCCATCTCGGCCACCTCACCCAGCCCGGGAGCGGCGGCGATGTCGGCCGGCCACGGCAGCGGGTGCTCGACGAGCAGGTAGCCGCAGTAGGCCCCGGCCGTGCCAACCGGGTCCAGGTCCTGGCTGCGCGACCAGTCGCTGCAGGACAGGGGGGCAGGTGCTGGGTCAGTGCCGGAGCTCACCGGCTCAGGATAAGGCGCTTGCGCCGGGGTGGTACCGGCTTGACCGGCCCTGGGCGCGGCGCTGGCCGGACAGGCGCCGGCGCCGGGCCCATGTGGGCCTGCTCATGGGACGGCGTAGCCGTACACGGGCATTCCGTTGGCGAAGAAGGACTGCGCCGGCAGGAACGGCCCATTGACCAGTACCGCCGTCCATCCGTTGAGGCCCGGGCCGGCGTCGCCCTCGACGGTGTCGATCTCGCCGTCCGGCCAGACCTGGGCGACCACCCCGGCGTGGGGCGACGTGGCCGTACTGCCCGGCCCGGTGCCGTAGAGCACGATGTCGCCGGGTGCGGGGCGGGCCGTGACGGCCAGGACGTGTGTGTGGGCCCTGGCCCAGTGGTAGACGTCGCCTACGAAGGCATAGCGGGGCACGTCGATGCCGGCACGCTCCCACGCCCAGGTGGCGAACAGGGCGCACCATTGCTCGCACGGCCCGTAAGGGTTGCAGTACCCGCCCCCGTCCGGGCTCGGCCCCAGCTGGCTCAGGGCGATGGCCACGGCGCGGCCCGCCGGGCTCGCCGGCAGGCCGGGGACGCTCACCTCGAAGTCGGAGGGGCTCAGCAGCCAGTAGCCCCCGCCGGCGGGGTCGGCCACGATGCGTGACACGGGCGGAAGGGGCCGGGCGCCCTGGTTGCCGCCGAAGTAGCGGGCATCGCCGAAGCTGAAGACCTCGCCGTTGCCGCACAGCAACCAGTAGCCGTACCCGTCCGGCGTGACGGCGATGCTGTCGACTGGAGGTTGCCCCCGCTCCATGCTGCCCAGGCGGGGGGCGTCGCCGTAAGCCAGGACCTCGCCGCCGCCTTGGACAAGCCAGTAGCCGCGCCCGTCGGCCGAGGATGCGATCGCCACCACGGGGATGTTGTGCAGGTTGGTGGCACCGAGCGAGCCGTAGTAAAGCGCCTGGCCGAACGAGTACACAGCACCATGGCTGGTCACCATCCAGTACCCGGCACCGTCGGGCAGGGGGGCGAAGCCCACGACGGGGTCGGGCACGTGCTGGGGGGCGCCGTAGTAGGCGGCGTCACCGAAGGCGTACACGTTGCCGGCCGCCGTCACCAGCCAGTAACCACCCCCGCCTGGCGCCGCCGCCATGGCGACAACCGGTGCCGGTAAGCCCCTGCTCGGCACCCGGCCGAAGTACCTCGCGTCGCCATAGCCGAGAACGCCCCCGT
>JAKACE010000288.1 GCA_021821705.1 Actinomycetes bacterium
GCCGTATGCGAAGACGCCGCCTCCCGAACCCACCAGCCAGTAGCCCTTGCCGTCGGGGGTGGAGGCGACGGCGACGATCGGCTTGGACAGGTGCAGGCCCGCAGCCGAGCCGTAGTAGCGGGCGTCGCCGTATGCGGCCACCCGTCCCTTGGCGGTCACCAGCCAGTAGCCGGCGTCCCCGTCAGCTGACGCCATGCCCACGACGTCCGAGAGGCCGGTCCGGGCACGGTAGACGGCTGCCGAGCCTGACCCCAGGACCGTGCCACTCCGGGTGACCAGGCGATAGGGCCCCGGCGGCCCGCCGGCCACGGCCGCAGTGCGAGGCGTGTCGACCAGGGCGAAGGTGGCAGGAGCAGACACCCCGGCAACGCTGGCGGTGACCACGTAGCCGCCGGCCATGGTCCCGGCCACGAAGGTCGGGGCCGTGGCCGTGCCCGTCGTGCCTGTCTCCACCACGACGGCGTGGCCGGCCGGCGCGAATACGCCGGTGGCACCGGATACAGGTGCCGAGAAGGTCACGGCCGCGCCGACGACCGGGTTGCCGTCGGCATCCGAGACGGTCACGGCCAGAGGCACGGCGAAGGCCGTCCCTGCCATCGCCGCCTGGGATGTGCCCACCCCGGCTGCCACCACCTCAGGGGGACCGGCCACATCTGTCAGGGTGAAGGTCCCGGTGGGTGGCGCGCCGAGTGCCGTGCCCGGGAGTGTGGCCGTGACGGTGAAGGTGCCCGACGCCGTCCCGGCCACGAGCTGGGGCGTCGTCGCCGTACCGCCGTAAGTTGTCTGCACGGTCGTCGAGGTGCCGCCACCTGCAAAGCTGGCCGTGGCGCCGTTGTCCGCCATGACCTGGAAGACGACGTCGGCCCCGCTGATGGGGTCGCCGAAGGAGTCGGTCACCAAGACCGAGAGCGGCTGGGAGAAAGCAGTGCCCACAGTTGCGGACTGACCCGAGCCGCCCTGCACGGCGACGGCGTCGGCCACGCCAGCGGTCGAGTTGGTGAGCGTGAAGGTAGCGCTGAAGCCCTGCCCCGTGGCGACCACCGAGTACGAGCCGGCCTCGTCGTCGGCCGTGAGGGCGGGCGCGGTGGCCAGCCCGTTCGTCGCCGTGCTGACGCTGACCGCCGGCTGGTCACCCGGGAAGGTGGCACCCGCCCCGGTACCGGGCGCCACGAACTCGACCTCCACGTCGGCAAGCGGGCAGCCACCCGTGTCCAGGGCCTGCACCTGCAACGGGTCGGCGAACGCCGAGCCCACCTTGGCGATCTGGGCGTTGCCGCTGTACATGGTCAACCCGGCCAGCTGGCCGGTACACGTAGCACCCCCCGGGCCGGCGGCAGACGCAGAGGGGGCGTCGGTAATGCTGGGCACCAGCCCCATGCCCGCCACCAGGGTCAGCGCGACTGCTGCCGACCGGGCCCGGCCCTGCAGTTGCGGGCCGCCCTTCATGATGCAGCTCCCGGGCTGACCAGGCTACCTGTAGCGGCGGGAGCGCCCGGTGTCGCCACCCCGGCTCCGGCACCGGGGTACCGGCCGCCGAAGAAGCCGCCCCCGCCTCCGCCTGCCAGCCCGCTGCCGCAGCTGCCGCCGGTGGCGGGCGTCACGCTCAGGCGGTCGGCGGTGACGGCGCCGATGTCGTTGGCAGTACCGAAGGCAGTGGCGCACTCCCCCACCTTCAACGATGCGAACGTAGCCGTGCCGAGCTTCTCGTACCTGGTCGAGCGGCCCACCGTGACCGCGATCATCGTTGCCGCTGGCCGCGTGGTGGAGGTGGAGCTGGAGGTCGCCGCGCCCGGGCTGAAGCGGAAGCTCCTCAGGAAGCCGCTCACCTCGATGGTGGAGCCCGACACGGACTTGACGGTGCCTGTCACGGTGCGCACGTCCACGGGCCGGGCCGGCGAGGAGCCGCCGCTACCTGTCGGACGGGTGAAAGTACCGCTCCTGGACCGCTCGAAGCCGAACCGGCCCCCACGCTGGGCACCACCCTGACCGAAGGCGGTGCACGAGCCGCCCGTGGCGCCGACAAGGGCGACCGACGTGGCGGCAAGCCCGCTGCCGCTGCTCTTGGTCCCGCTGGCGGTCAGGCAGTCACCCGGTTCCACCGCCGCCAGGGTCACGTCCGTCGTGGCGGATATCCGGGTCTTGGCCGTGACGTCGACGGTCGTCTGTCCGGACTGGGCGTTCTGCACCTCCAGGGTGTCGCCGGAGATGCTGGCGATGGTGCCCGAAGCGGCCGGCCCGGCAAAGGCCGCACCCGAGGCGCCACCAGGCCCGCCGGCAGCGTGCGTCGTGGCCGCGCTGGTCGTGGTCGAGCCGTTGGTGGCTGCCGCCGTCGTCGTCGCCTGCGACTTGGTGGCCGTTCGGCCGCCGACGCCCCCGCCACCGCAGGCGCTCAGCGCCAGTGCCGACAGGACCAGCGCTGCCGCACCTGCGGCCCGGGGCCATGGACCTGTCCGGTGCAAGGCCCGGCTACCCCGCCGGGCGAGCGCATTCGTCATTGGGTTCCTCCTGGGGATGGTTGGCAGGGCATTACTCGCTCCGCAACGCTTCTATGGGTGCCAGACGGGCGGCGCGCGAGGCAGGGTAAACGCCGAACACGACACCGATCACCATGGCAACCGCAACCGAGCCGAGCGCGGCCGGGACGGAGATGTCGATCTGGTTGGAGATGAAGTGGGGCACGATCGCCGCCGCCGCAATACCGAGGGCAGCACCGGCGATGCCCCCCGTGAGCCCGAGCGCCGATGCCTCGACCAGGAACTGGCGGCGGACCATGGCGGGCGTCGCCCCCAACGCCTTGCGCAAGCCGATCTCACGCACCCGCTCGGTCACCGACACCAGCATTATGTTCATGACCCCGATCCCCCCGACGAGCAGTGAGATGGCAGCTATGCCCGCCAGCAGGAACGTGAGCGCACTGTTGACCGAGCTCGCCGTCTGGACCAGCGATGTCTGGCTCGTGATGGTGAAATCGGCATTGGCCGGGTCGGTTATGTCGTGCAGGGCGAGGAGCTCGTCGGTGGCCTCGGTGTAGGCCGCACCCATGGTGGAGCCCGACGTGGCTTCAAGGTAGATGTTGTCAACCGTCGGGGTACCCGTCAGGTCCTCCTGCGCCGTGGTGACCGGCACCACTGCCATGTCGTCCTCGTTGGTGGACGAGGACGAACTGCCTGCAGTGTTGAGCACCCCGGTCACCGTGAAGGGCACGCTGCCGATATCGATGGTCTGGCCCACGGGGTTGAACAGGCCGAGCTCCTGGGCCGTCGTGGACCCGAGGACGACGACATTGGCATCTGTCTTCACGTCGGCGGCGGTGAAGAAGGAGCCGAGCGCCATGGAGCGCCCTCGCACCTGCAGCCAGTTGGTCGTGCTGCCGATCACCTGGGTCGTCCAGTTGGTGCTCCCGGCCACCAGGTTGGCCGCCGTCTGGACCTGCGGGGCCACCGCTTTCACGTCGGGGCAGTCTTTCTTATTGGCCAACGCCTGTGCGTTGGCGTAGGTGAGGGTCGACGCGCTCCCGAAACCGCCCCTGACCAGGCCGGTGGAGGTACTACCCGGGCTGACGATGAGCAGGTTGGTGCCGAGCGAGGTGATGGCGGAGTTGACCTGTGCGGTTGCACCCTCGCCCAACCCCACGGTGAGGATCACAGCCGCGATGCCGATGAGGATCCCGAGTACCGTGAGCCCGGACCGCAGCCTGTGGCCGACGATGGCGTCGAAACCCGACCGCAGCGTTTCCCACCAGGTCACGCCGCCACCTCGCCGTCGTCCACGAACCGCCCGTCGCGAAAGCGCATTACCCGGTCGGCTGCCTGGGCCACGTCGTTCTCGTGGGTGATCAGCACGATGGTCCGGCCCGATCGGTGCAGATCGTCGAGCATGGCCAGGACGTCGGCGCTGGAGCGCGAGTCCAGGTTGCCCGTCGGCTCGTCGGCAAGCAGCAGGTCGGGCTCGGTCACCAGGGCCCGGGCCACCGCCACCCGCTGCTGCTGGCCCCCCGACAGCTGGTTGGGACGGTGCT
>JAKACE010000289.1:0-3612 GCA_021821705.1 Actinomycetes bacterium
CTGATCGGCACCTTGATCGCCGGGATGATCGCCAACTACTTCGTGCTGAAGGGCGTGCCCGAGCCGTACGAACAAGCGGCGATCGGTTTTGTGATCCTGGTGGCCGTTCTTGCCGACCATGCCCTGCGCAGGAGGCAGGCGTGATCGCTGGGCCCCGTCGAGACGGGGCCTGGGCCGAAGGAGGCGCCCTGGCCGCGATGCGGCTACTGGAGCGCTCCTTCCTGTTGATAGTGATCGGGGCGCTGGTGGTCTGCTTCTGGCGGCTCTCGCCCGGTTGGCTCAACAGCCAGACATTGCCGTTCATCGTGGCGCAGAACGCGCCCCTCGAAGTCCTGGCCGTGGGCATGACGTTCTCCATGGTCTCGGCCAATATCGACCTGTCGCCCGGGTCGATGCTGTCGCTTGCGGCCATGCTGAGCGGGCTGGTCGTCGAGTCGACGGGGTCCTTCTGGTTGGGGATCGTGGCGGCCCTCGCCCTGACCGTGGCTGTAGGTGCCCTGAGCGGGGCGTTGGTGGGATGGCTGCGGGTGAGCGCCATCGTCGTGACCCTGGCAACCTACATATGGGCGGCGGGCCTGGCCACTGCCGTCAACGGGGCCAATGCCATACCGGTGAGCGACCCCGTGCTGAGGTACCTCAACGACGGGGTGGGCGGCTGGACGTGGACCATCTTGGTGGTGGTCCTGACGGTGGCGGGCGGCCAGCTGTTGCTGAAGAGGGCGCGCTTGGGATACTACAGCAGGGCTATCGGCCGCAACGCGGAGTTCGCCCGACGCAGTGGTGTGCCGGTGCAGCGTTACGTGGTATACGTGTTCGTTTTCATGGCGCTGTGCATTTGGGTGGCGACCGTCCTGTCGCTCGCCCAACTCGGCGCCGCTCAATCCTCAGCCGGCTCCGGCCTCGAGCTGAACGCCATCGTGGCCGTCGTCATAGGTGGGACCCGCCTCACGGGAGGGGAGGGCAGCGTCGTGCGCAGTGGGCTCGGCGCGCTTGTGCTCGCCATCCTGGGCAACGGGCTCTCCAGTCTCGGCCTCTCCGACGCCTACTACGCGCTGTGGGAGGGCGCGGCCCTGATTGCCGTGCTCGTCCTCAGCGTCGTCCTCCAGCGAAGCCTGGCGGCTCTCGAGGCCAGGGCCCAGGCCAACAGCAAGCGGGCCGGCGCGCCGGCCGTCGCCCTGATGGCCGCCTGAGCGACCTGCCCTGCGGGACAGGCCCGGCGGTTAGACGCCGCACAAGACAAGCGTGACAACGTGAGCGATCCTTCGAGCAACACAACCGAAAAGTGACAAGACGAGCAACGACCGAACGGATTCAACAAGCAAGGGAGGGACCTGTGAAAGCGCAGTTCAACAAGACAGGGGCCGGGCCGCGCCCGGCTTGGGCAAGGCGGAGCCGGGCCAGGGCAATGGCCGCCGCGCTGGCGGTGGCAGCCGGGCTATCCGGTACCGCCGCTATCGCATCGGTGCCGGCGGCCGCCGCCGTAGGCAAGCAGGTGTCAGTGGACTGGATCCAGTTGGGGGACAACAACCCGTTCTGGACCGCCGAAAACGAGGGGGCGGCAGCCGCTGCCAAGAAGTACGGGTTCGCCTTCAAGGCCCTGAGCGGCAACCTGTCCGAGTCGACCCAGTCGAGCGAACTGGAGCAGTTGGCCAACGAACATGTGGGCGCGGCGCTCATCACCGCAGCCGATCCCGCAGCCATGAGCACGGCCTTCAACTACGCCAAGAGCCACGGGCTCCCGGTCGTGAGTTTGTACAGCAGCGACAACCTGGCCAGCATGAGCTCTGGCTTCGCTGAGGCCGTCGTGGGCCATGACATGGCCGTTTACAGTGCGCAACTGCTCAAGCAGCGGTACGGGTCGGTCAAGGGCACCGTCGCCGTGCTCGGTCTGGAACTGGGCCAGACACTGGAGACGTACCGCATCGGCGGCTTCGTACAGACGCTGGAGAGCTACCCCGGCGTGAAAGTGGTGAGCGTGCAGCCCACCAACTCGCAGGCGTCTACCGCCCAGTCGCTGATGCAGGACTGGCTGACAAAGTACCCCGACCTCTCCTTGGTCTACGGAGGTAGCGACACCGTCACGGTGCCGGCCATCACCATCGCGCAGCGCAGCCACCGCGTGTGCAATGTCAGCAAGCAGAGCTGGAAGTCCAACCCCAAGTGCATAATCTTCACGTCGGTGGACGGTGACCCGATCGGTATCCAGGCGATCCTGCAGGGTACGCTGGCAGGGACGGACCTGTACGCGCCGTACTGGGCGGGGTACCAGTTCGCCATGATGGGCTACAAGCTCGCGACCCACAAGATGAAGCCGCACACGATCGTCCTACAGGCGCTTCCGGTCGACAAGACAAACGTCGGCTGCATAAACAGGATGCAGACGGCGATGGCCAAGAACGTCAACAGCTTCAACTTCGACGGGACCCTGGCCCAGATAGCTCGGCGCTACGGGTGTGCCAATGTCCGGATCTCCGGTGGCCCGCCCATAAAGAACCCGCTCGCCTTCTAGGCGCTGACCCTTCCACAGACGTCCTGGCACCGCCCGCAGCCTCGCGGGGCGGGCAGCCGCCGGGACGAGCCAACGGCCGCCGGCACGTGCCACAGCCGGCGGCCGTTGGTTGGTACCAAGACACGGACCTGGCGCCGCCGGGCCGACCGTTGACCGGAGGTCCCTCTTGCACGCTGACAACCCACCAAGCGGCGGCCACGGCGCGGCCGTGCTCGAGGCGCTCGGACTGGCGCGTACGGGCCGCGTCTTCGACCTTGATATCGGGCGCTTCCCGGGTATGCCCCACCACCCCGCGCAACCCGGTTTCGACCTCGTGACCTATCTCTCGCCGCAGGGGGCCGCCCGGCAGCGTGCCAGCCGCGGACAACCGGCCGCGTTCGACGACGACAACTTTGGCGTCGTGCTCGAACTGGTGACGACGAGCATGCACATGGGGACCCATGTCGACGGTTTGTGCCACGTGACTGCAGGCGACCAAGGGTGCGGCTTCGGCGGGTTCCGGGCCTCGGAGCATGTAGGCGACAAGGGGGTGCTGACCGGGCACGACATGGCTGTGCCACCCATACTTGCGCGGGGCGTCCTGCTCGACGTAGCTGGAGCGCTGGGCCTGTCCGGATTGCCCCCAGGCCGGGCAATCACGGTTGCAGACCTCGAACTGGCCCGGGACCACGCCGGCGTCGCGTTGCGGCGCGGAGACGTGGTCCTGGTGAGGACCGGGCAGTTGCGGGGATGGCCGGAGTACGAAATGGGGCCCGAGGCCGGCCTTGGGTTGGAATCGGCGTTGTGGTTGGCCGGCCACGAGCCCGCCGCCATCGGCGCGGACAACTCCGCGATAGAGGTGATGCCTTCGGTGATCCCCGGCCGGGTGCAGCCGGTGCACGTCGAACTGCTGGTGGAGAGAGGCATCTACCTGGTCGAGTGGCTCGGATTGGAGGAGCTGGCGGCAGCGCGGGTTTTCGAGTTCCTCTTCGTCTGCCTGCCGCTCAAGATAAGCGGCGCCACCGGGTCACTTGTCCGTCCCGTGGCGGTGGCGTGACGCCGGCCTCATGCCTGGGACATCGGCGCTCACGCTGCCGCTGGTACCGAGTGGCGGCGGTATGAGC
>JAKACE010000289.1:3622-4003 GCA_021821705.1 Actinomycetes bacterium
CGCTCTGGCTCCCGGAGGGGGCACTGGCGAAACTTCGGGTACCTTTGCTCAGGGCTTGCGGGACCTCTACGGCCACTCCCCGCTGGACAAGATGTTCGCCGGCGCCGACGTGTACGGAACGGGGTACGAACCGGAGCGGGCGGAGCGGAGCCCACTGCGCATCGGCCTGATCGGGGCGGGCGGCGTAGCCCAGTCGAAGTGGCTACCGGCCCTGGCCCGCCTCAGGACGCTGTGGGACCCGGTCCGGGTGGTGGCTGTCGCGGACCCGAGCCCGGCTCAGGGGCACAAGGTGGAGGAGATCCACGGGTGCCGGTGGTACTCCGACCACGGCCGGATGCTGCGGGATGAGGGGCTTGACGCGGTTGTCGTGTCCAGTCCGGA
>JAKACE010000290.1 GCA_021821705.1 Actinomycetes bacterium
CCGCCGCGTGGTTGGCCCTGCGCTGGAGCTCCCGGGAACGCTCTCCCCGGGACTGCGGGCCGGCGAGGATGGCTCCCCGCCGGCCCGCTCCATCCGGCGCCGGCCAGAACGGCCGGGAAGGCCAGACCGTGCCGCCTACGGGCTCGGACCGACTGCCCGGGTCACGACAGTGCTCGGGTACACCGCCTCCTCTGTGAGCCGCACGCGCGCCTCGGGGCAGTAGGCGGCGCTCACCGACCGCTCCGAGTGCGGGCAGGAGGCCGCCGGCCCAGGCGCCCCCCCGGGGCGGTAGCTTGTGGCGGTGCCAGGCCAGGAGATTTGCCGTCACTTCGCCGGAGCACGGACGATCACCCAACGCTTCAGGAGAAGAAGATGTCGAACGTCGAGGCCGCCGGCAGCACCGAAGAGATCCGTGCCCGGGTGGACAAGCTACTGGCAGGGATGACCCTGGCCGAGAAGGCGGGGCAGCTCACCCAGTACTTCTACTTCGGGGGCAACGAGGGGGCCGACGAGTGGGCAAACGAGCAGTCCCGCCAGGTCGAGGTGGCGCTCGGGCGGGGCGGAGCCAGCTCCCTGCTCTTCGTTCGGGATCCGGGTGAGGTCAACCGCCTCCAGCGCCTCACGATCGAGGGCAACCGCCACGGCATCCCGGCTCTGTTCGGTTTCGACGTCATACACGGCTTCCGTACGATCTTCCCCGTACCTATCGCAATGGCCGCGTCCTGGGATCCGGCGGCGGTCGAGGCGGCGCAGGGGGTCGCAGCACGCGAGGCGAGAGCCGTGGGTATCCACTGGACATTCGCCCCTATGGTCGACATCGCCCGCGACCCCCGCTGGGGGCGGATCGTGGAGGGCGCCGGCGAGGACCCGTTCCTCGGCGCGGCCATGGCTGGCGCCCAGGTACGCGGGTTCCAGGGGGACCACCTTGGTGCCCCCGAGCGGGTGGTCGCCGGGCCCAAGCACTTCGCCGGCTACGGCGCCGCCCTCGGGGGACGGGACTACGACGAGGTCAACCTGTCGGCATCCGAGTTCTGGAACGTCTACCTGCCTCCCTTCAGGGCCGCAGTCGAAGCCGGGGCCGGCAATGTGATGACCGCCTACATGGATCTCAACGGGGTCCCTGCCACCGGCAACCGCTGGCTGCTCACCGAGGTCCTGCGGGGCGCCCTCGGCTTCGACGGGTTCCTGGTCAGTGACGCCAATGCCGTGCGCAGCCTGGCCACGCACGGCTTCGCCGCCGACCTGACCGACGCCGCTGCCCGGGCTGTCCAAGTGGGCCTGGACCTGGAGATGGCCATTGAAGACCCGGCCTATGCCCACCTCGAGGAGGCGGTGGAGGCCGGGGCGATCAGCGTCGAGGCGGTCGACGCCTGCGTACGGCGCGTGCTGGAGGTCAAGTTGCGCCTGGGCGTGTTCGACCAGCCCTATGTGGACGAGGAGCACGCCCGCTCCGTGCTGGCCGACCCTTCGCACCGCGAGGTGGCGCGGCTGGCGGCACAGCGTTCGGCCGTGCTCCTGCGCAACGAGGGCGGCCTGCTACCCCTGGAGCCGGCGCGCCTGCGATCCGTTGCCGTGCTCGGGCACCTGGCGGCCTCCCGGCGGGACATCCTCGGGCCGTGGTCGTTCGAGTTCGACCTGGAGGAGACCGTGAGCATCCTGGAGGGCATACGGGCGCGGCTCGGCTCGGGGGCACAAGTCACCCACGCTCCCGGGGTGCGCCCACCGGAGCGGCTCTTCTCCTCGATCTTCGACAGTTTCCCGGGCAACGTCCCGGTCGTGGCAGACGGCTTCGACGACGATGCGGAACTGGTCAGGGCGGTCGAGCTGGCCAGAAGCTCCGACGTAGCCGTCGTGGTGCTGGGCGAGTGGCAGAACCTGGTCGGCGAGCAAGCGTCGCGTTCGTCTCTCGACCTGCCGGGCAGGCAGCCGGAGCTGCTCCGGGCCATCGTCGCCACCGGTACACCGGTGGTCCTGCTGGTCATGAACGGGCGACCGCTCGACATGCGCTGGGCGGCCGAGCACGTCCCTGCCATCCTCGACATCTGGTACCCCGGGACCCAGGGCGGCACCGCCGTCGCCGATCTCCTCTTCGGCGACGTGGCCCCGGGCGGCAAGCTGCCGTTCTCATGGCCACGCAGCGTCGGGCAGGTCCCGGTCATCTACTCGCACACGACCTCCCATGACCCGGACAAGCAGGCGGAGCGCTACTGGGACGAGCCGAGCACGCCCCTGTACCCGTTCGGCTTCGGCCTGAGCTATACGAGCTTCGCCTACTCGGACCTGGTCCTCGACCGCCATGAGTTGCCGGCTGGCGAGACCCTGCAGGTGTCCGTCGAGGTCCGCAACACCGGAGAGCGCCCCGGCGACGAGGTCGCCCAGCTCTACGTGCACCAGCGCTATGGGAGCAGCTCGCGCCCGGTGCGCGAGCTCAAGGGCTTCAAGCGCGTACACCTGGGGGCGGGCGAGTCCCAGACCCTCAGGTTCACCCTCGGCCCGGCAGAGCTGCGCTACTGGAGCTCGGCAGCTCGAGACTACGTGCTGGAGGCAAGCACCTTCGACGTATGGGTAGGGGGCGACTCCACGGCCAGCCTGGGCGCCAGCTTCTCGACGACGGCCGCCGGCGTGGCAGGTACCGCTACCGCCGGCTGAGCCCGGGCCGGCGTCACCCCACTGCCGCCATGGCACCACTTCGACGACGAGCTCGAGGGTGCTTTCACGACGCCTCCGGGGGTGTAGCGCCCCCGGTGCCCGGCCCGGCACCCAGAGCTCGTTCCGTGTGCCGGGGAAGTTGCGACCGCGCTTGCACCTCGACCGCTGGGCACTGAAGGCTGAGCCTCCGGCGCCGAGCTCGACAACCCGACCTGCTTGCAACTTCCAGTGGTAATGTCCAACTCATGGTTGAAGCCGACGCGCCGCGCAAGGCGCGCCAACGAGCCGCGCCGCTCCCGACCCCTCTCGAGCCGCTGGCGAGGATGGTGCCCGCTCTGGCGGAGGCGATCGGCCCCAACTGTGAGGTCATCCTGCACGACCTGGCCCGCCTCCCCAATTCCATCGTGGCCATCGGGGGCAACCTGACGGGCCGTTCGGTGGGAGGGCCGATCACGGACTTCGGTCTAGAACAGATCCGCCAGAGCAACGACGGTGCCGACATGGTCGGCTACGCCGCCCAGACCCGCGACGGCCGTCGCCTGCGCTCGTCGACCATGTTCGTGCGCGACGCCGGCGGCAACGTCGTCGGGTGCCTGTGCATCAACATGGATGTGACCGGGCTGCTCGAGATCAGCGAGGCGGCCCGGCACCTGGCAGCGGTGGCCACCACGGCCCACATCTCGGCCGGGGCCGCCGGGCAGGACGCCGGAGCGCCCCCAGGCAAGCGTGAGACGTTCCCTCTGACGGTGGAGGAACTGGCCGTGCGAGCAGTCAAGGAAGCCACCGAGGCTGTGGGCGTCCCCGTGGCCCTCATGCGCAAGGACCACAAGCGCGAGGTCGTGCGGGTGCTGGACGAACACGGCCTGTTCCTCATCCGCGACGGCGTCGAGTACGTGGCGGCGGCCCTTTCGATAAGTCGCTACACCATCTACAACTACCTGGCCGAGATAAACGGCGAGGCTGCGGGCCGCAATGGGCGCCGGCGACGGGTGACCATGCGCGTCCTGCCCGGGATGGACAAGCAAGAGGCCGCCACAAACCGCAAGGCGGCCCGTGTGCGGCCCAAGGAGGGTAAATGACATCGGACGAGATCACCGCCAGCCCCGCCGCCTCTGTGGCGGGGCCGTACTCACCAGTCGTGCGCTGCCCGGCCCAGCAGGACCTGATATTCGTCTCGGGCCAGCTGCCCGTTGGCGAGGGCGGAGGGCTGGAACCCGGCGGCGTCGGCGAGCAGGTGGCAGCGGCGGTGCGAAATGCTCTCGCCGTCGCCAGCTCGGCCGGTGCTGGAGCCGAAGACGTGGTGAAGGTGACCGTCTACACGACGGACATCTCCGACATGGAGGCGCTCAACC
>JAKACE010000291.1 GCA_021821705.1 Actinomycetes bacterium
CAAGACCGAGAAGAACATCGTGGGCAGCCGGCTGTGGCCGCAGTACGCCATCAAGTCGCAGGCCCTGCTCATGTTCGTCGCCATGGTCGTGTTCGGCCTCGGCGGCCTGGTGCAGATCAACCCCATCTGGATATACGGGCCGTTCGAGGCGGCCCGGTCAAGTGCAGGCACGCAGCCGGACTGGTACGTGGGCTGGCTCGACGGCGCTCTACGACTGTGGCCCCACTGGGAGTTCCGGAGCTTCGGCCACGAGATCGCCAACCCCTTCTTCCCCGGCATCCTCCTGCCTGGCATCGTCTTCACGGTGATCTATGCCTGGCCCTGGATCGACAAGCGGTTGTTCGCCGACTACGGCGAGCACAACCTGCTCGACCGGCCACGGGACAAACCGCTCCGCACCGCCCTGGGTGTGGCGGCCCTGATCTTCTTCGTCGACTGCACGCTGGCCAGTGCCACCGACCTCATCGGCAACGGGCTGCAGATGTCGTTCGAGCTGCTGATCGAAATCCTCCAGTACGGCTCGTTCATCGGCCCCATCGTCGGAGGGGTCGTCGCCTACCGGACCTGCCTGCTGTTGCAGCGCGGCGGCGCCCACCCCATACAGCGGCCGGTGGGGGGCATCATCGTGCGCGACGCCCACGGCGCCTACCACACCTTGGGTGCGGCTCACGAAGAGCACGCCCCCGGTGCCCCCGGAGCGGACAACGGCCACCAGAACGCCGAGGAGGCCGTCCTGGAGAGGGTCGGTGCCAAACGGGAGGAGACCGAGGCCGAGCGGGCAGTGCGGGCAGGGCCGGGCCACGTCGTCGAACCGGTGCGGGACGAGCCCAAGTCGGACGGGGCCGAGCCGGCGGTGCACAATGAAGGCGACAAGGGCGGTCACCACCGGGACGGCTGAGAGCGCGGCCGGAGATTTTGTCGCCGTCGCGGTGCTTAGGCCGGGCGCGCCGGCCCGGGCGCAGGTAGCGTGACTGGCGTGGCTCGAGTGCTCTCGATAGTGCTGGCCGGGGGCGAGGGCAAGCGCCTGTTGCCGCTCACTCTCGACCGCGCCAAACCTGCCGTCCCCTTCGGCGGCCACTACCGCTTGATCGACTTCGCCCTGTCGAACCTGGCCAACGGCGGGTTCCTGCGGGTGGTCGTCCTCACCCAGTACAAGAGCCACAGCCTTGACCTGCACGTCACCCGGACCTGGAGGCTGTCGACCTTCCTCGGCAACTACGTGACCCCGGTGCCGGCGCAGATGCGACGGGGCCCGTGGTGGTTCGCCGGCTCCGCCGACGCCATCTACCAGAACCTCAACATCGTCGGAGACGAGCACCCCGACTACATCCTGGTATTCGGGGCCGACCACATCTACCGGATGGACCCGCGCCAGATGCTGGCCCAGCACATCAGCTCGGGAGCGGCGGCCACCGTCGCCGCCATCAGGGTCCCGGCTCCCCAGGCCAAGGGCTTCGGCATACTCGAGCCGGGCGAGGGGACCCTGATCGACCGCTTCGTCGAAAAGCCGTCCGACCCGGTGGCGCTGGCGGCCGGCCGCGAGCACCTGTTCGCGTCGATGGGCAACTACATCTTCACCGCCGAGGCCCTGGTCGACGCCCTGCGCGAAGACGCCCAGGACGCCAACAGCCGCCACGATATGGGCGGCGACCTCGTCCCCCGGTTCGTGGAGCGTGGCGAGGCCCACTTCTACGACTTCTTCGACAACGCCGTCCCCGGCGTGACGGACCTGGAGAAGGGTTACTGGCGGGACGTGGGCACCCTCGACGCCTACTACGACGCCAGCATGGACCTGGTGGAGGTCCAGCCTGCGTTCAACCTGTACAACCAGGACTGGCCGATCTACACCAGCTCCCCACAGCTCCCGCCGGCGAAGTTCGTCTTCGAGGAGCCGGGCCGCGCCGGGCTGGCCTTCAACTCGGTCATCTCAGGAGGCTGCATCATCTCGGGGGGGACCGTCCGGCGGTCGGTGCTCTCGCCCGGCGTCCTGGTCGAGCAGGGGGCCCTGGTGGAGAACTCGGTCATAATGGACAACGTCCACATCGGCGAGCGGGCCGTCGTGCGTAACGCCATCGTCGACAAGAACGTGGTCGTGGAGGCCGGTGCCCGTGTCGGCACCGACCCGGACCTGGACGCCGGCCGCTTCACCGTCTCGGCCCGGGGTGTGGTGGTCATCGGCAAGGGCGAGAAGGTGGTCGGGTGAGCGACCGGGAGCATGGGGCACCGGCGGCGCCCAAGTCGCCGCGGGTCGCCCTTCTCACCCGGGAGTACCCCCCCGACATCTACGGTGGCGCCGGGGTCCACGTCGAGTACCTGGCCCGCGAGCTGGCCAAGCTGGTGGAGGTCGGGGTCTACTGCTTCGGCGGGCCCCGTGACGACCCCCTGGTAGCGGGGGCGTTCAGGACCTGGGACGCCCTGGGTACCGACGGCAAGGGCGCCGCTCTCGGCTACCTGTCGGCCGACTTGTGCATGGCCGAGGCCGTCGCCGGCGCCGATGTCGTGCACAGCCACACCTGGTACGCCAACTTCGCCGGCTACCTGGCCAACGTGCTCTACGGTGCCCCCCACGTCGCCACCTGTCACAGTCTCGAGCCTCTCCGGCCGTGGAAGTCCGAACAGCTCGGGCCGGGCTACAACCTGTCGTCCTGGGTGGAGCGGACTGCCCTCGAGGCTGCCGATGCCGTCATAGCGGTGTCCGGCGCCATGGCCGAGGACGTGCTGCGGGTCTACCCGGGGGTGGACCCTGGCCGGGTCCAGGTGATCTACAACGGCATCGACACCGACGAGTTCTTCCCCGACCCGGCAAGCGACGCCCTGGCTCGCCACGGCATCGACCAGACGTTGCCCTACGTGCTGTTCGTGGGCAGGGTTACGCGCCAGAAGGGGATCACCTACCTGCTCGAGGCGGCGCAGCACTTCGACCCGGGCGCGCAGTTGGTGCTGTGCGCAGGCGCTCCGGACACCCCCGAGATCGGAGCGGAGGTACGGGCACGCGTCGACGCCCTCCAGGCTTCCCGCCCGGGGGTGTTCTGGCCCGTGGGGATGCTGGCCCGGCACGAGCTCGTGCAGATCATGAGCCACGCCGCCGTCTTCGTGTGCCCTTCGGTCTACGAGCCGTTCGGGCTCATCAACATCGAGGCCATGTCCTGTGGGGTGCCCGTCGTCGCCAGCGCCGTCGGCGGCATACCCGAGATAGTCGTCGAGGGTGCGACCGGGTACCTGGTGCCCCTGCGCCCCAGCGGCGACGCCTTCGGTACCCCCTCCGACCCGGCTGCTTTCGCCGGCGACATCGCCGAGCGGGTCAACGAGCTGCTGCGCTCGCCGGCGGCTCGCGACCGCATGGGTGCCGCCGGCCGCCAACGGGCGCTGGACGAGTTCACCTGGTCGGCCGTGGCAGCCAGGACAGCGGATGTCTACCGCGGCCTGGTCGGCGGGGGAGCGGTGGCCGCACCGGGGCGCCAGCGCGCAGCGGGCAGCGTGTGAGCGAGCCGCACCGCAGCTACACTCGGTAGGTGCCCTCCGTCCGCCCGGACGCGGCCGCAGACCCATGATCCGTTTCGACCACGTCAGCAAGACCTACAAGGGCTCCGTCCCGGCGCTGCAGGACGTGACGGTCGACATCCAGCGCGGCGAGTTCGTCTTCATCGTCGGCCCTTCGGGCTCGGGCAAGACGACGTTCCTCAGGCTCATAACCAAGGAGGAGCGCGCCGACGGCGGCGAGATCTGGGTGGCGGGCAAGGAGGTCGGCGCCCTCCCGCCCTGGAAGGTGCCCTACCTGCGCCGCAACATCGGCTGCGTCTTCCAGGATTACCGCCTGCTCCCCGAACGCACCGTGTACGAGAACGTGGCCTTCGCCCTCGAGGTGATCGGGCGGTCCCGGCACTTCGTCAAGTCGCAGGTGCCCCAGATCCTCGAGCTGGTCGGCCTGGGCAAAAAGATGGACCGCCGGCCCAACGAGCTGTCGGGCGGTGAGCAGCAGCGCGTGGCGGTGGCC
>JAKACE010000292.1 GCA_021821705.1 Actinomycetes bacterium
GAGCAGCTACACGCGTGACGGGGTACTCTCCCATCCAGTCGGTGTAGCCGAGCAGGTACCGGCGGCTGTGGGCCGGGAGGACGCTCGGCCTGACCAGGACGTACGGCGTATAGGTCGTTGAGGCGTCCAGGTTGCGGTTGGTCGTCAGGCGGAGCGTCACGGACTGGCCGGGGGCGAGCCTGTGCCAGGCGGCGTGCTCCCAGGACTTGCCATAGTGGTCCGCGACGACAACCTGCGCCACGTAGACGGCCTGGTCGGACACGTCGGTCACCGTGTACGAGTAGCTGAACGTCTGGGAGCGGGTCAGGACGAGGAACGGGCCGCTCAACGTGCAGGTGACGAGGGCCGACGGCGGGAACAGGGTGACGCTCCCGAGGTGCTGCCAGGCGACATTGAAGTTCTCAGCCCTCTTCCATTGCGGCGCCGGGTCGCCGGCGGGTGCGCCCTCGGAGATCCCGGTCAATGAGCTCGGCATGTCGCACTGGTCCCAGTTGGGGCGAGGGGTGCTCGGGTTGGTGCCCCGAGGCGCCAGCGCGGCGACGCGGATCGGGGTCGCGGAGGCGGCCGGGGTGAGGAGCCCGGTCGAGAAGGCCACGAGCAGGGTTGCGGTCAACTTCTTCATGCTCATAACTATGCCGCGAGCCGTCCGGGGCCCAGATCTGGGCCAGGTGCACGGCTCGGCATCGTGCCGACTTGCCCTGGTCGGCCCCGCCGCAGCCAGTTGCTACATAGTCCTCGGTCATGAGACGTGCCCTGCTCGCCACCCTGCTCGTGCTGAGCGGCTTCCCGGTTGTCGCCTTGGCCGCGGCCGGGAACGCCAGCGCCTCCACCACGCCCGGCCCGCCCACCTCGGTCTCGACGGCGCCGGCACCGCCAAAGCTCTTCTGGGACATTCGGGGCGGCGTGTACCCGGCTGGCGACCCGTCCGGGGCAGGGTCCATCAAGCCCGGCGACGCCGAGACGTTCAATGTCAGCGTGTACTCATCCAAGTTGGCCGGCGGCGAAGCCAACATGCACCCGATGCCCTTCGGGCAGCTAGCGACGGAAGCGGGTGGGCCGGTCCACTTCGTCCTCTGGTATGGCTGGAACGCTTGCGGGCGGATCGCCCAGGGCATTACCACGTCCTGCAACAGCCAGTCGGGCCCTGTTTACTCTGCGGGAGGCCAGTATTCGCAAGACACGGCCTGGCAACCGACCACCACCGTCCTGGCCCCCTCGACAACTGGCGTCTTAACGCTGTTCGACGCCGTGTGGGTGGAGGACGCCGCCGGCAACGTGCTGGCCAAGTCCCAGGCCGGCAACTACGAGTACAACTTGACCGCCAAGACCGTCTTCCTGACATCGACCTGGGGCTCGGGCCCACAGGAGGTCCCGGCCGGCACGAAGGTGACCTTGACCGCTTGCATCACCGACAAGGACTGCCAAAGCGGGCTTGTCTCAGCCGGGAACTTCCTGGCCGACCACCTCTATGTATGCAACAGCTGGCCGCCCTTTGGGCCAGGCGGCGTGCCTGTTGCCACGAAAGGCCTGCCTAACGGTCGGCTCTATGTCTCCGGCAAAGCGGACCAGGTGTTCGGCGGCATCACGCAAAGCTTCACCCCGCCCCCCGGCCAGGAGTGGGCCGTGTTCTACAGCGCCTTCGCCTCGAGCCACGCCAGCCTCGCCAGCGACGGCGCCCCCTGCCCGACTTCTGCCCAGGAGGTCAACGCCGGCATGGCTACTGGGATAACCAACGACTTCGCCACCCTGCTGGTCGTCTGGAAAGGCCCGGCAGCCGTCCCGCCGAGCGTCAGCCTCACCCCCTCTACCAGGCACCCGAAGGCGGGCCAGCCCGTCACGCTCACAGCGTTCGCGACCCGCCCCGACGGCAACCAGGCGCTCTACATCTGCGCCCGGAGCGGCACCAAGTGGCTTACCCTCTCCGGCACCGGCTCCGGTGGGAGCTACCTGGCGTCGCATGTCGTGGCGGCCAGCGGCGCGACGGAAGCCCAGGGCACGGTCACCGACCAGAGCGGGACGGGCGGGACGGCGCAGTTCGTCGCCTTCTTGTCCACCCAGCCGACCGTACCGTCCTCGTGCCCGGCGCCAGGCAGCGCCAGCGCCGCCGCCGGCACGCTGAAGCCTTCCGGGTGGTACTCGGCACAGCCCTGGCAGTCGTCCTGGGACTACTCCGCTCCGCTCAACGTCACCTGGCCGGCCGCCCCGGCCCACCGCCCCAAGGTGGCCCTCGTCGTCTCGTCGGCCAGCAGCGACGCAGGCCAGTCGGTCACGCTCACCGCTACCTACACTCACCCCGACGGCAACAGCCATCTCTATATTTGCGCCCGCAGCGGCACGGAGTGGCTCCGGCTCTCCGGGCGCTCGCCCTACGTGGCCTCGGCCCCGGTGCCCTCGGCCGCACTGGCGCAGGGGGCAGCCGCCGGCCGGCAACCCGGCACGGCGCAGTTCGTGGCCTTCATCTCGACGCGCGGCTCGCTCGCCACGAGCGGGCAGTGCCCGTCCGCAGACGCCGCCAGCAGCCGGTGGGGCACCGAGCGGCCCCCGGGGTGGCCGGCCGGCAAACCCTGGGACGGCGCCTGGGACTTCTCCACCACCACGGTCAACGTGACCTGGGCCGTGGCCAAACAG
Source organism: Actinomycetes bacterium (assembly GCA_021821705.1). Taxonomy (GTDB): domain Bacteria; phylum Actinomycetota; class Acidimicrobiia; order Acidimicrobiales; family Palsa-688; genus JAJZMF01. The sequence goes on from JAKACE010000292.1 coordinate 2,629, forward strand.
TTGCCCCCGTCCGTGAGCCTCAGCGCTTCGACGACCAGTGCGTCCTTCGGCAGCGCCGTCACCCTCATCGCCCAGCCCTCCAACACGGGCGCGGCCAACGCCATTTACATCTGCTCGCCGGGGAAGCCCCCCTGGCTCGCCACCGACATCGGCGGCTCATGGGTGGCCGAGCAGCAGGTGCCGATCTCGGGCCCGGAGACGGGCTATACGACGGGTTCGCCCGGCGCGACGGGCGGCACGGCGCAGTTCGTCGCCTTCCTGTCCACCAAGTCGAGCTCGCCGGCGCAGTGCCCGCTCACCGACGCCGTGAGCAGCGCCTACGGCACGACAACAGCCAAGGACTACTCCAACCGGGTCGACGTCACTTGGGCCGGGCCGCCGCCGGGAGCGAGCATCACCCTGTCGGCGTCGCCGAGCGTCCCCGGCGCCGGCCAGCGCTCGGCGCTCGTCGCCACCTACAGCCACCCCGGCGGGGCCGCCGCCGTGTACATCTGCATGGTCTCCGGGCCGGCAGGGGTGACGCTCTCGGGGCCCAAGCCCTATCTGGCAGCCAACGGGGTGCGGCCCGGCGCCGGGACCGGCAAGGCCTCCGGGTGGGCGAAGGCGTCCAGTGCTTCGGCCACCTTCGTCGCCTACCTCTCCACCGAGGTGGGCCGGCAGGGTTCGGGGAAGTGCCCGACCTCGCCGGGCCCCGACGGGGCGACCGTTGTCTCGACCCCCGTCACCGTCACCTGGGGCTCGACGCCGCCCCCGATCCCTGGCCTGGGGCCCATCGTCAACCTGTCGGTGAACGCCGACGGGGTCCCGAACGGCACGCCGGTCACCTTGACTGCGTGGTACCTCGATCCCGGCAGGAACATAGCCCTCTACATCGTCGACGAGTGGGCCATCCCGCCGAACTTCAACTATATGTACGGCTTCTTGTACCAGGCGGCCACGCAGAGCCAGTACGGCCTTTCGGTGCATGCCAGCCGGGCAGGGCAGGGTATACCAGCCGAGCTCACTGCCGCCTATACGGGGCCTGGTGCAGCGCCCGCCTCTTACGCCGCCGACCAGGCGGCCTTCGGCCCGGTGAAGCACATGCCCTACGTGGCGGCCCACCCCGTCCCGACCTACCCCGACGCGGCGGCAACGCTGACCGGCGACAACGAGAGGGTGGCGTTCAACGCATTCCTCTCGACCCTGGACGGGCTGCAGGCGGGACCAACCTTCCTGAACGGGCAACAGGTGGCCGTACTCTCCCCAGGGCCAGGCGTCGTCTCACCGCTGTTCGGGACCACCACGCCGGCCGATTTCTCGCCCTTGCTCGCCGTCACCTGGGGCCCCACGGGCACCGGCACCACGATCAC
>JAKACE010000293.1 GCA_021821705.1 Actinomycetes bacterium
CGCCTTCATGATGCCCTCGACACTGTCGATCATCACCGACGTGTTCCGCGACCCCCTACGGCGCCAGCGGGCCATCGCCATATGGGCGGGTGCGACCGGGATAGGGTTCGCCCTCGGCCCCGTCGTAGGTGGCATACTCCTGGCCCATTTCTGGTGGGGCTCGATCTTCCTCGTCAATGTCCCCATCGCCCTGCTTGCAGTGCTCCTGGCCGTGCCCCTGGTGCCGGACTCCAAAAACCCCGAAACCCTGCCGCCCGACTTCGCCGGCGCGGCGATGTCCGTCGGCGGCGTTGGACTGGCGCTGTGGGCCATCATCGAAGCCCCTACCCGGGGCTGGACGTCCGTGTTCGTCATAGGCCCGGGGGCGGCAGGGGTGCTGTTGCTGGCAAGCTTCGCAGCCTGGGAGCACCGTAGCTCCCACCCGATGCTCAACCTCGGTTTCTTCCGGCGCCGGAGCTTCTCCATGGCTGTCGTGCCCGTCGGCCTGGTGATGTTCGGTCTCATCGGCTCGTTGTTCATGCTGAGCCAGTTCCTACAGTTCGAGCTGGGTTACTCGGCCCTGCAGGCCGGGTTGCGGCTACTGCCGATCGCCGCCGTGCTGGCCGTCGTGGCCCCGCTGTCGGCCGCCGTAAACCGTCTGATCGGCACCAAGCTCACCACGGCTTCGGGCATGTTGTTGGCTGCTATCGGGCTGTGGGACATGTCGCGCGCCACCGTCGGGTGGCACTACGCCGAGGTCCTTCCAGCCATCGTCATCGTCGGGGCCGGCGCCGCAATCGTCATGCCGTCCGTCTCGGCCTCGGTGATGAGCTCGGTGCCTGCGTCGCAGACCGGCGTCGGCTCGGCTACCAACGGGACCTTCATACAGGTCGGGGGGGCCATCGGGGTCGCCGTCATCGGCAGCCTCCTCTCGACGCGCTACCAGGGCCGGATGCTTTCGGCGACAGCCCCTTACCATCTGCCGAGCGCCGTCTCCGCCACGGTGACCGGCTCGATCGGGGGCGCGCTGCAAGTGGCGGGGCACCTGGGCGGGGCCGGGGGGCACCTGCTGGCCGCTGCGGCCCGGTCGGCCTTCGTGAGCGGCTGTGACCTCGGGTTGCGCCCGGCCGCCCTGGTCGTCCTGGCGGGCTGTGCTGTCGCCCTCCTTGCCCTGCCGACAAGGGCGCACGCTTACCCAGCGCCCGCACGTAGGCCATGACCAGGCCCGGCGTTCCCGGTGGAGAGCGGCCCTGTACGGGGCGACCAAGACGGCCGGGCGGCCGCCTGAGCCGCTTTGTTACCGGAGCTACACATTCAGCGGCGGGGATGCTCCAGTTTGCCCCACGCCTTATGTGCCATCCTGGCCAATTGCGGCCAGAGCATCCTGGGATGGCGCCTCACCAACAGCCAGCGCCACCTGTAACGGGTCCTCGTACGGCCTACGACAGCGTCGATCGTCATGGATGACCCAGGGTGCTTGCGGTACAACAGGAGCGGCTCGTCGACGAGCACGCCGCCGATGCCTTCGTCGAGCAGTGCCAGGTAGAAGTCCCAGTCCTCCCAGTAGTGCATGCCGACGAAAAAGGGGTGGGCGCGCACCAGTTCTGCCCGGACAAGCGCCGAAACATGGACGTAGTTGTCCTCGAGGATCGCCCTGGGCGAGAAGGCCGGGAACCGCGACACCTGCTCCTCGGTCCCGAACGTGCGCCATTGCGTGTACGCGTAACCGGCGCCGGGGGCCGCCGCCAAAGCGGCCAGGCAACGCTCGACATAGGTCGGCGCCAGCAGGTCGTCAGCATCGAGGAAGATGATGTAGTCGCCCGAAGCTCTGCCGGCTCCGGTGTTCCTGGCGACTGAGGGCCCGGCGTTTTCCTGGCGCACGTAGACCACTCCCGCGTGCTCCCATTGGCGCGCCACCGCCGCCGTGGCGTCAGTCGACCCGTCGTCGACGACGATCACCTCTTCGACCGGCCGGGTCTGGGCGACCACGCTCCTGATGGCGTCGGGCAGGTACAGGGCGTAGTTGTAGCAGGGTATGACCACGGACACCCGAGCAACCGACAAAGTGCTCATCTACGCCGTCTGCCGGGCCGGCGCAGTCCGTGGGGCCCTCGTGCGCTCTCACCGGTGGCTCCCCTGTCGGCACCGCCGTCGCCCCAGCTGCAGTCGTGCCAGCGTGCCGACGCCCCCACCAACGGGCTGCTGAGCGGGCCCCCGCTAGACTGTCCGGCGAAGCGATCACGGGGAGTAGCGCAGTTGGTAGCGCACCTGCTTTGGGAGCAGGAGGCCGGGGGTTCAAGTCCCCCCTCCCCGACATAGACAAGCCCATTGAGCAGCCAGTTTAGCAAGAGCTTCGATCCCGGGGGTTCTGGGAGACCTCAGTAAATGCCGCCGCTAGCGGGTCGTTTCGGGGAAATAACTGGGAAACCCCAGGAACGCCGAGCCCGCCGTCCGTTGCACACACCGTCGTCCAAGAAGGCCATGAACCACCCCGGGGGATCCTGGACGCTCCCATCCTTTGGATTGAGGAACACGTGTTCGTCTCACTGGTTGGTATGATACCGGCCCGTGGGATGAGGGGTTGTGCACCATAAGCATACCCAGTTTAAGTGGACACCCGACCGGCTGACTAGGAGGCCAGCTGAAAGGATGTCGCCGGTGCACAGGTGGCGGTGACCAGCCGGGACCAATAGGGACCACGAGATGCAAGTTCACCCTGGAGTTCAAGATAGAGGCGGCTCACAGGGTCATCGACACCGGTAGGACGGTGGCAGAGGTGGCCGGCGAGCTGTCGGTAGACAAGGGGGCGCTGGGTGCGCGACGAGCGCCGACGCCTGGAAGCGGCGGCAGGCAGCTCAGACGAGCCCCTCTCCCCAGCAGCACGAGCCGAGCTGCTCAGGCTGCGCCGACAGGTGGCCGAGCAGGAAAAGGACCTCGCAAGGGACCGGGAGTGCGGCGAGGAAACCGACCATCCCCGCCATGTGCGGCCCGCCGAGCTCGACGATCGTGCCCGCGTCGCCATCGGCGCTGAGGACACCGACGGTTCGTGGCACCACCCTGGCTGCCTCCTCGAAGGCGTTCACCGACGCCACCCGTGGCCTTGTCTCACTCCTCGAGGGATCGGCGCCGCAGTGAAGCGCAAGCCGGCCGATTCGGTGACGTCAAGCATTGTGGCACCCACCGCTCTGTGGACTCTCGGGCGCAATCCGTGCTCGATGCGATTCCTGCGCTGATCGGCGATGTCCCGAGTGGGACAGTGGTGCTCACCGACGAAGACGACGGGGTGAGCAACCCCGCACCGTGAATCCAGTGGACCTCCGGGCCCGCCACACCATACGAAGCTTCACTCCTCTGGTGTGGCGAATGTGCTTGTCACGGAATCTGCATACGGCACTGCCCTACCGCAGCGCCTGCTCACGCTCTGAACCTGTGACAATAATCGACGGCTGACAACAGGGCCGACGGGGCCCGCATGCAGTCCACCCGGCGGTGGCTTTCGTTTTTTTCGACTCGCGCTATCATGGAGGTCATGACGCCGGCCATCCGAGCTGCCCGGGAACCTTCGACCGCCACCGTCGACGAAGGGCGTGACGAGGACGTCGTCTTCCCTCCCGACGACCTCGATCAGCTCCTCGCCCTTGCGCGCTTCTTCGAGGGCCACACCGAGCCAGGCCTGCTTCTCGGCCCTGACGGCGAGCAGATCCCACTGCCGGCCGCGGTCTACCGCGTCCTGCGCCAGGTGGTCGACGTCATGCGTCAGGGGAAGGCCACCCTTGTCGCCCCCCAAGGCCTGCTCCTCACTACCCAGGAGGCGGCCGATTTCCTCGGGATCAGCCGCCCCACCCTCGTCAAGCTGCTCGAAGACGGCGCCATCGCCTTCGAGAAGCCGAACCGCCACCGCCGAGTCCGTCTCCAAGACCTCATCGACTTCCAGCACCGCCGCCGCACGGAGCGTCGGGCTGTCCTGGACCAGCTCACCGAGGA